>JBDUAM010000098.1:0-7346 GCA_040004655.1 Chthonomonadales bacterium
GCCGGCCATGCGTGCCCGGATTCCTGAACATGTGGCTCGGGGAAACGGAGCGCATGGTCCGAGAGATTTTTGCGACAGCTCGCGCCAAAGCTAAAGAGGGGCGCCTCGTATTCTTGTTCATTGACGAAGCAGAAGCCATCCTTCGCACCAGGTCGTCTGGCCGGTACATGAACATTTCCAACACTGTGGTCCCGCAGTTCTGCGCGGAGATGGACGGGCTCGTCAGCCTTGACAATGTCGTCGTCATGCTTACCTCCAATCGACCAGACTATATCGACCCGGCCATTCTCCGACCAGAGCGAATCGACCGTAAGGTCAAAGTCGGTCGACCGGACAGAAAATCGTGCCGCGACATCTTTGGTATTTACTTGCATAAGCAGATTCCACTCGATCCAGCCCTCGTTCGTGGGCACAAAGGCGATGTTGAAGCAGCTCGAGACGAACTTCTTGATGTTGCTACAGAGCAACTCTGGACCAAAACGGAAGACACCGAATTTCTGGAAGTCTTCCTGCGTAACGGACACACGCAGAAGCTCTACTGGAAAGATCTGGTCAGCGGTGCACTCATCAAGAGCGTTGTCGAACGGGCAAAGGATTTCGCCATCAAGCGCAGCATCGAGTTGAAATCTGATGTAGAAGGTGTGACTATTGATGATGTCTCGAAGGCTTTGACAGTAGAGTACAAGGAAAACGAGATATTCCCGAAGGGCGACACCATCGAGGATTGGCTCAAGTTGCTCGATTACGAACCCGAGGATATCGCAAACGTGAAACCTGTTCGTCACCATAAAACGGTAAAGGCTGGGCGAAAGAGCGTTGTCTGATTTTCCATTAAAACTTGACCAGATAGCCTGTGCAGCATAATGAATAGGCTATTTGGTCTCGAAACAGAATATGGGATTGCAGTTGAAGGTAAGGGAGCAAGCGACCTTATTCAAGAGAGCATTAAGCTCGTCTCCTGTGTTGGGGGAGATTTTGTCACTGGATGGAATTATGGGCCCGAAGATTCCAGAAGAGACTTGCGCGGATTTACGGTAGATCGCCTTTCAACCAATCCGGACGACGCCCAGTTTGATATCCCAACAGACAAAAAGCATCGAGTGGCGGACGAACGAAACGACCATATTCTGGGGAACGGCGGTCGGCTTTACAACGATCATGGACATCCGGAATACAGTACGCCGGAATGTTCCTCGCTTCTGGACCTCGTAGCTCACGACAAAGCCGGAGAGCGGATTGTCTGGGAGTGTGCCTTGGCCCGGATGGATGATATCCGGACACCGATATCCATCTACAAGAACAACACGGATTATCACGGTTCCAGTTACGGCACGCACGAATCATATCTGATGAGTCGATTGGTGCCACCAGTGGAGTTGATCCAATCGTTAATTCCATTCTTGGTGACGCGACAAATATTCTGTGGGGCTGGCAAGGTCGGCGTTGAAGTTGATAACTCCGAACCGATCTTCCAGATCAGCGCGCGCGCAGACTTCTTTAGTGCCGAGGCGAGTGTTGATACGCTGCACAATCGCCCAATCGTAAACACACGTGACGAGCCGCACGCCGCACCAACCAAATATCGACGCCTACACGTAATCATCGGCGATGCCAACATGAGCGAGTGGACGACCGCCATGAAGGTCGGCACGACTTCATTGGTGGTGCAACTACTCGAAGACGGCTGGCGACCTTACTTTCAACTCAAGAACCCGATTCGCGATCTAAAGGGGATTTCTCGCGACTCATCTCTGACGTACTCGTGCGTCATTACAGATGGTCACCAGCTTAGCGCTATAGACATACAGCGGCGGTTCCTTTCCGAAGCTCAATGTCGATTTGAGGGCAAGTCTGAAGAGATCGACTGGGTCCTTGCAGAGTGGCATAAAGTCCTTAGAGACCTGTCGGATGCCATTGCCGCCGTGAGCGATCGAGTAGATTGGGCCGCGAAGTATCAATTATTAGAAGAATTTCGAAAACAGGAAGACCTGACCTGGGGTGACCCATTCATGCAGAGCCTTGATCTTTCCTACCATGACGTTGATCCAGAAACAGGGCTGTATCATGGTCTCGTAGAGGCAAACGCGATCCGAAGGCTGGTGTCTGACGAACGTATTGAATCGGCAATGACCTGTGCGCCGTCCAACACACGGGCTGCAATTCGCGGGGCTTTTGTTAAGCGTTTTCCGTCTTCGATCAGATCTATTGGATGGAACGGCATAGCGTTTGAATACGAAGGTGAAAATCGACTGTTTGACATGAACACACTTGTAGAGGATAATCTGGAAGATTTCAATAACGAGTTGAATGTTGCCACTTCATTGCATGATGTGGTAGATGTGATCACGCGAAAACCGAACGCCGGGGAATGACAATAGAGACCAAAGCAACCAGACGTATTGAATTCGTGTGCCCATTTTGCAAAGGCAAGAGCGACACCGTGCTGCAATTGCAGCTTGATGTCATTGCCGATCCGACGATTTACGATCGATTATTCGCAGGATCGTTGAATGAGATCGAATGCCAGAAATGCCACGAAGTCGTGCCTTTTGATTACTCGATGGTACTGATTGACAGCGTAAAGAAAAACACTTTGTGGCTCGATCCGCAGGATGATCCATTTGCCTTAAAGCTTGAAAGCATCGAGCGAGACCGAGAAAAACTCTATCGAATAGTAACCGACTCAAATACTCTTCGTGAACTGGCATCGGTTCACAGAGATGGCCTGAACGACGGTGCTATGCTATTGCTGAAGCACATGGTTGCTGCAAGAGTTTTGCAGGATACTGGGAATAGTCCAGCGCTATGCAGCTATGAATGTCGAGCTGGCGAATCGGCCGACGCGTGGCTGGAATTCGTTATCTTCGCTTCCGAAGATGCGGAACCTGAAGGTGTAACAGTTCCATATGGAATGTACGTCGAATTGGTGGATCAATTGAAGGATTCAATCGACAAGTTGATGCCAAACGGTGAATGGATCGACTGGAATGATCGCATGGCTGAAAAACTGTGGATGTCAATACCTCGCGGTAAGGTGTAGATATTCTGATTTCAAACGTAAACTAGATATATGGGTTGATACTTGACCCAGTGTTCATATCTGTAATGGCCTTCAAGGGATACAGGAGTCAATCATGATCATCAATGCCGAAGAACGAATTACGCGACCATTGCCGACCTCGCCAGACCGAAAGTCGGGGGATGACAGCAGTCCTAGCAAGCCGGATGTCACGCGACCAGATACCAGCGATCTTCTTAAGCGCATGAAACGGGTCGACCCCGATGCGGCGCGCAAGTATCGACAGCGAAGTGGGGAATAGTTTTGGCAATTGATTTAACAACCGCACTTCGCCATCAGTCAGGTGGTCCGGCTGTGTTTGTGCCGAATCAGTTGGCTCTGCCAGAAGGTATGCATGCTGATATCGGAATCCACGGCACAACGGTTATCGCCGTTAAGTACAAAGACGGCGTAATCAATGTGGGGGATCGGCGAGCGACTGCCAACTACTCCATCATGTATGATCGTGCCGAAAAAGTACTACCGATCGACGATTTTACACTTCTCGCAATCTCAGGTTCGTTTGCCCGTGCGATGGAAGTCGTTCGGTTCTTGAAGCATTCGTTCAAATACTTTGAGCGCAGCCAGTTGCAACCAATGAGCCTCGACGGAAAACTCGCCGAGCTTGCAAAGGTGATTGCCGCGGGCGTTCCCGCCGCCATGCAGGGAATAGGCGGAGTAATTCCGATCCTCACAACCTTCGACCAGACGGTCAACGAAGGTCGCATTTTCTTCTACGACGGCATGGGGGCACGATTCGAGAGCGCAGAATTTGGCGCGGCCGGAAGTGGCTCCACTCAAATCCGTGGTACGTTCGAGTACATCGTTCGCAACAAAGGTCCGTTCCACAAGATGAGCCGAGAGGAGGCGCTGAGAGAAGCGCTTACGCTGCTCGACATTGCCGCCGACCTCGACGCGGCGACAGGTGGGTGGTCCAAAGTCCCGCCATTGGCCAAGATCATTTCTGCAAAGGGAATTGAAGACGTGACCGTTGAGGAGATCAACTCGATCACCGGTTCACTCGATAAAGCAAACGGTCGGTGAATTTAAGTTTTCGACAAAACTTTGCCCGTAAGGATTAGGGATTTACATGGTTTATAGCCCATACGACTTTAATGAAGCAAACAGGCACCGCGTCGACTTCGTAGAAGGCAAACTTCGCGAAGGCAGTCCGGTTGTCGGTATCAGTTTTGATGGCGGATTATTGTTGCTAACCGTTCGAAAAACTCAGCGCAAAATCTTTGAAATTTATGATCGCATTCTGTTTTCTGCCCTGGGCCAACAGGCTGATATTGAAGCTATTCGCGTGGCTGCTATCGACGTTGCACATCGGGAGGGTTTTGAACGAAGTCCGGATGACGTCACGGCGCAGAGATTGGTTGGCTTTGCCCTCAGCCCTCCGCTGAAGCGCGTCTTCGGCGACGTCATGAGTTCACCGGCAGTCATTCGGGGATTATTTGGAGAGCTTGGCGATACACCCGAAAAGGATGCTTTTTTCCTTCTCAATTACGACGGTGAATTCCAGCAGATGAACGGATTTGCCGTCGTAGCTGGCAGCGCTGCTGCTGAGGACAAGATGTCCCTCTGGCTTGTGGGGCTGGATGAGAAGACAACTTTCGAAAACGCCGTTTTACTTGGGTTCAAAGCCTGGGCTGCGGGATCAATGTCGTCTACCGACGCCAGTCCGGACGAGGACGCTGACGCACCGGCGGAATTCTCAGAAGAACAAGTGTTGAAACACCTACGAGAGAGCCTGAAATCTGGAACTGCGGAGATCGGTGTTCTAGATCGGTTCACTTCTCGCGAATCGAGATTTCGACTGCTGGGCGATAAGGAAGTTGCTGGCCTGATCAAGGGGCTCAAGTAACTTTGGGCGGGCTTTAGCCTTGGAAAACCGAATCTTTGGTATTGAGACGGAGTTTGGCTGCCTGGTTCGCGACCCCGCCCTCGGGATCGCAGAAGACGTGGTTGAATACGTCAAAAACCATGCCTTCGAGGTTCGCAAACTTGGTCTCATCGACCTTCATGCCCGCGATTACGCATTTGAACCGGCGCGAGCCGGTGGATTTCTAAAGAACGGTGGTCGTCTATACGTTGATGCAGTTGGCAGCCACGAAGAATACGCCACCCCCGAATGCAGCGACCTGACCGACCTCGTTGCGCACGACCGTGCGGGCCGAGCCATCCTACAATCCATTCTCGATGACCTTGAGATCAGCGACGTCGTAAGTTTCCACAACAACGCCATCGACCACTTTGGCGGACACACGTTCGGTTGCCACGAAAACTACCTCGTACAAATCGAAGACAAAGTCTTTGCGAATGCGTTATCCCAACTCCTTCCTTTTCTTGTCACTCGCCAGATTTATGCAGGTGTAGGCCGAGTAGGCGGGCATCGACTAACCCGTCCAAACAGCAAAGCCAACATTCTCAACATCGGTGAGCATGAAGTCGATTACGTCTGGGTAAGCAATTTCTATGGCGTAGAGATTGACCCGACGGTAGACTTCCAACTGTCCCAGCGAGCAGATCATATTGTAAAGACCATCTCCAGCCGCGTCCGATTTAATAGGGCCATCATCAACCCGAAGTGGGACAGTTATTACTCGTATTCTAACCTCCATCGGCTTCACATTCTCTTTGGTGAGAGCAACATGAGTGAGTACGCCACCATGTTGAAGGTGGGTACCACATCGCTTGTTCTCCATCTGATTGAAGAGGGGATGGCGCCAGAAGGCGTCGACCTCGAAGATTCCCTTGATTCGCTTCGATCCGTTTCCCGTGATCCAGATTACAAGTGGGTCGTAAGGCTGCGTGATGGCAGAACCATTCCGGCAATCGACCTCCAGCGAATGTATCTGGCAGCCGCCCAGCACATGAAGGGCGCATCAACTCAGATCGACTGGACGTTGCGCGAATGGGAGAACACCCTAAATGACCTTGAGGCTGATCCTATGTCGACAGCTGGTCGACTGGATTGGTCGGCAAAGCGAAAACTCTATCAGGAATATCTAGATGCAGAGGGCGGCTCCTGGCAGGATGATTTCATGCAAAGCCTCGACCTTGAGTACCACAACATTAATCCGTCCGTCGGTCTTGCGGCGGGTCTCGAACAGAGTGGCCAACTCAAACGAATGCTCGCGCCCGAGCGAATTCTCAAAGCTATGCGAACCGCGCCTCAGAACACACGTGCTGCCGGTAGGGGCGTAGTGGTCGATCAGTTACTTGAACGGCCCTGGTTGCGTTATGTAATTGACTGGGACGCCGTCTACATTGAACGTGATCGACAGCTCGATCTACGCAATCCGTTCTACACTTATCTTGATGAAGCGGCCGAATTCCTCGATTCGCCTGAACCTTCTTAACATCAAATATCAAACATCCGGCTATTTGAACCGTCTATAAATCATCCGATTGATCCGTATGTAATTGCCGCATTTTTGCTTACTTAGATCAGAATTGGGTATTCTGCAATAGTATCTAATCCTCTGGCAAGGAATTCTAATGCACTCTAAGTTGAATCGCGCAGCAATCTTCTCCTTTTCTGCCTCGCTTCTGACTCTCGCAAGTTTCACGGCATCAGCCCAGCGACCTTTTGCAAACCCGAATTACATCACGGCGGCGCAACTCAAGACCTATCTCACCTTTGTTGCATCGGATGAGATGGAAGGTCGAGATACGCCATCCCGTGGACTTGATATCACGGCCATGTTCATCGCAGCACATTTGGAGCGATGGGGACTGAAACCAGGCGGTGACGCCGGAACCTATTTTCAAAAGATCCCTCTGGTAATGGGTCGACCAAAAGTGTTGACCGACAAGGTCGCGGCCTCTTTATCTGGCAAAGACCTTGCATACGGAGATGATTTCATCTGTGCCGCATCCAATGGTGAGGCCACCGGCAAGCTGGTTTACGGTGGTAGCGGGTGGTATGTAAAAGCCAAGAACATGGACCCTTACGCAGCAGTTAATGTCTCTGGCAAAATCGTTGTGCTCAATCAGGGTTCAACGTTCTCTGCACCGGGAATGCTTCGTTCTGAAATGACAGGCGTGGCCGGACAAGATTATATCGATCCCGTCTCTTACGCGAAGTCAAAGGGCGCAACTGGAATTATCTACGTAACAAGCAAGAGTGGATTGAGTTCCTGGGCACGCACGAAGTCTTCATCGGAAGGTTCACAGGGCGGATATCAGATGGAAGGTCGACGAGTGGCAGTAATCCCTTCGCTGCCGGTCATCTACGCAAGCGAAAAGTTATGTGGTCAGCTATTTGAATCAGAAAAGACAA
>JBDUAM010000180.1:0-2207 GCA_040004655.1 Chthonomonadales bacterium
CCGCGCATGTACGTCACGAACACGTTGAGCGATCCCGAGGAAGAGTCGGGCTGGATTCCGGCGATGCTGGCTCCCATCGCGAACCAGCGGAAAGATGCCAACAAGATCATGCGCGAGGAAACGATCACCGTCGTGATCGGCAACCCGCCCTATAAGGAGAAAGCAAAGGGCAAGGGGAGTTGGGTTGAAAGCGGCGCGGCAAACTCAAAAATTCCGGCTCCACTGCAGGCCTGGATGCCACCGGTTGAGTGGGGTGCGGGGGCTCACAGCAAACATCTGCGGAATCTCTATATTTACTTCTGGCGTTGGGCCACATGGAAGGTGTTCGATATAGGCGACGGGAAGAAGTCCGGCCCTCATGAAGGTATAGTGTGTTTCATCACTGTAGCTGGTTTTCTGAATGGGCCTGGGTTTCAAAAGATGCGCGCCTACCTGCGCGAGACGTGCGACGACATTTGGGTAATCGATTGCTCTCCAGAGGGTCATCAGCCAGAAGTCAAGACACGCATCTTTCAGGGTGTCCAACAGCCGGTCTGCATTGTCATAGCTTCCCGATCAGGAAAGAAGACAGAAGCTTTAGCAGCCGTACACTTCCAGTCCTTGCCAAGAGGCAAGCGAGAAGAGAAGTTTCATGCGCTCGCGGATATGCGGTTGGGAGATAAAGCATGGGTCTCATGTCCGGTTGAAAGTCGAGCACCTTTCCTACCAGCATCCACGGGAGCGTGGAGCGAGTACCCCAAACTGGAGGATCTCTTCGTGTGGAATGGCTCGGGTGTGATGCCCGGTCGTACATGGGTGATTGCACCTGATGCATCGTCTCTGGAACATCGATGGGCCAAATTGAAGGTTGCTCCGGCCGTGACAATGGACGAGCTATTTCATCCGCACATGGTCAATGGCAAAGTAGGAGACCGTCATAGTGCTCGCGTATTAAAGGATGCGTTGGCGGGATTCAATCCACGCAGCACTTCCGTTCAGGACGACAAAGAAGGCCTTGAGGCACCTATTCGCTATGGCTTCAGGTCCTTTGACAGGCAGTGGATCATTCCTGATAAACGGCTGATCAACCGGCCAAACCCTGAACTCTGGGCCTCTCGGTCGAATGCTCAGATATGGTTGACCGCTTTTTCTGAAGAGTCGCCTTCGTCTGGGCCGGCGCTAACATTTACGGGTTTCATCCCAGATCTCCACCATTACAAAGGATCGTTCGGAGGGAGGGTGTTCACCCTCTGGGAAGATCGGGACGGAAAGTGTCCAAATATCAGACCCTCCCTACTGAAATATCTGTGCGAACGCTACTCTGAGCCGGTTTCCGCAGAAGACGTAATGGCATATATAGCGGCGATTGGGGCACATCGGGTGTATACATTGCGTTTTCAAGATGACTTATCCACGCCTGGCCTCCGTATACCGATTACAGCAGACGCAACACTGTTCACTAGAGCCGCTGAGCTTGGGAAGCGCGTTCTGTGGCTTCACACATTTGGTGAGCGCATGGCAGACGTCGAGCAAGATCGACTTGCTCAGCCACCCCGCCTACCAGCGGAACGACGGCCCGTGATTCCGAAGGAAGGTGCAATTTCCCAAGCGCCGGAGGATATGCCTGACACCATTGTCTACGATGCAGGCAAGCACCGCCTGCTGGTGGGTCATGGATTCATCGACAACGTAACACCTGCAATGTGGGCCTACAACGTATCCGGCAAGCAGGTGCTTATTCAATGGTTCAGCTATCGCAAGCGGAATCGCGAACGACCCATCATCGGAGATAGACGTAAGCCGTCCGCCCTCGGTGAAATTCAGCCCGACCATTGGCTGCCTGAGTACACGACCGAACTGCTGAACGTGCTCAATGTGCTCGGTCTACTGATCGATCTGGAGCCTCAGCAAGCCGAACTCCTGGAGCGAATCTGCTCCGGTCCCTTGATCTCGGCAGAAGACCTGGCGGCAGCCGCAGAAGATAGGGTTCTCGCGAAGCCAAAGAGGACGAAGAAGCGAGTTGACAGCCAAACCGCGCCCCTGTTCTCGTAAATAATCCTTTGAAAGAAAATCCCAGAGTTCCGATGCCGAGTCCGCCACACACGAATCCGATTACGCTTCATCCGAGCCTAGGGCGACTCGACCCACAAGTCGTCGCGTCGGGACCTGCGATTTCGCCGCAATCCCGTATCTTGCTGTTCTCCCCTGCCGAATGGGAAGAATTCATC
>JBDUAM010000563.1:0-2201 GCA_040004655.1 Chthonomonadales bacterium
CAGGTGACAGTTCGGCATCAGCGCCTTGTAGCAGCGACCCATGTCAGGCGAGATTGATAAACAACGGACTTGGACCCGTCATTCTTAGGGTTCCAATTGTTAGAGTAGGTCTGGTGGAAACCTTCCCGCCTACCTTTTGCAGCCCTGGGATACCACTTGTCGAGAATCTGGGTTTTCAGATTCTCTTGTAACGCCGCGCGGGTCGGCTCTTTCGGTTCGTCTGATCCCAACGTTGGTATCAGTCCCATGGCGGCTGCGCCAGTCAACAGCTCTCGTCTCGTCACAATTGTTTCCCCCGACTCCATATTCCACAACGCATCAGATTGTCCTGCGCGTTGCTACATCTGGTGGTCTGCAAAAATTACACAACTATATATTGAGACAAATTGCACAAACTATTGACAGACCACCCGTCTTTGCTATATATTATTAGTAGACAACAAAGGAGGTGGTGACTAGCATGGATTACAGTCAACAGGGGGACGGTCGGGGCTGACCTTTTTAGCCTCCGGGTCATGAACGGCGCCTCCGGTCCCGTTCTCCACTGAAGCCGGGCAGGAGTGATCCTGTCCGGCTATAATTTTGTCAATTGTTCAATCAAGGTGACATTTTTCGACAGGTCAGGTTGTGAGTATGCAACTCGAAATAGTCGTCGGCGACCTCCTCGACCAGAAGGTCGACGTCATCGTCAACGCCTGGAACCGCAATATCATCCCCTGGTGGCTGCTACTGCCGCAGGGAGTTTCGGGAGCCATCAAACGCAAGGGTGGCGTCGAGCCCTTTCGTGAGCTTGCCCGACAAGGCCCAATTCCCCTCGGTGACGCGGTGCTTACTTCTGCCGGTCGACTTCCATTTCGCGGGATTATTCATATCGCCGGCATCAACATGCTCTGGCGTGCATCAGAGCATTCTATCCAACGGTCCGTGCGAAGCGCGATGGAGATTGTGAGGTCCGAAGGCTTTATGTCGGTGGCTTTCCCGATCATCGGGGCGGGTTCTGGACGGTTTAACGAGTCGCAGGCGATGGTGATCATACTTGAAGAGCTGAAGAAGATTGAGTTTGACGGAAAAGTAGTTGTGGTTCAATACCGTCGATAATAGGGTGTTCGGCAATGCGCAAGGGAATAAAAATCGAGGAGATTGTTGTTGGAGATGGGCCCATGGCTCATAGAAAATCGACTGTCTACGTTCGGTTCCAATTCTTTCTCAACCACGGGGAACCGATAGGAGATTATCAAGAGTGCAATGTTGATCTTCAGCAAAGAAATGAAATTGCCGGCTTTCGATACGGTATTGAAGGCATGTGCGTTGGCGGCCGTAGAAGAGTGCGCGTTAGCCCACACCTCGCTTACGGAGACTCGGGTTGCGGGATCATTCCGGCCAAAGCAGTGCTCGTGATTGAATTTGAATTAGTTGAGGTTCAAGACAATCCCGTTTCGCTCGAAATATGAAATTGAACCCGAACAGACCGGAAGGAATTTCGTGATGCTGGCAATCCTGGAACATGGTGAAGTAGTACTGAAAGATGGGCGCGCCAGTCATGTCGGGTTTGAAACGCACGCCGGAATGCTGTTTTTGACCAATCGACGAATGATTTTTATTCGCGACGGGGATGTGATCGTACCATTAGGTGGGTCCGCTCATCCGGGCGGGATAATGGAAATCCAACTGAAAGACATTGAATCGTGTGAGCCCGCCTACACGACGTTACTCGGAATTATTCCGCTTGTCCCCGATAGAATCGATATCACTTGCTACAAGGCCGACAGGTTCTCCTTCAACCTGAATGATCGCGAAGAATGGCTTGCAGCAATAGTTAAGGCTGCGCATGACGAGGCAAATCCAACCTCAAATTGACTTCAAAGGATTCGGGCTCTGAAGGGCAGGATATGCTCAGTGGTCAGTTGACTGGCAGGTTAGTCTGCGTTACTGATTCACAATATCCACACCAATGATCGCGGCGACAGAAGATGCAAATGCCCTCGACTCATCCTCCTGATCACCGCCGGACAGGCCAGCCCGAACGATCTCTTCAAAATAGAGCCAATCGGGAAAGAACGAGTTGTTCACAAATGACCCCCTCCCAAAAAACTTTGCGAGCATAACTATCTTCCCGCTTCGCATGCGGACGCTGACCACAAAGAGGTCCGTTTCGGTGTAATTCACCGGGGCCATCCCGGACCCAACGCTCATGTCGTGGT
>JBDUAM010000062.1:0-2197 GCA_040004655.1 Chthonomonadales bacterium
GCCTTGGTGGCAATCGTGCCCAATTCTCAGTTGGCAGCGGTAACTGGAATTACTATGCGGGCGCAACCGGTGTCGGGCCTGCATCTGATACATCTGCGCATATAGCAGGCATCCGCGTGAGCAATGCATCGACGAAACTGCGATTTGATCGAGGCGCCGATTCGACCATCACGGTAGGCACAAATGCCATGACTGGACTTACTTTGGGAAGTATTTATGATAACACCTCACCAGCTCAAATGCTCCTTGGCGACATTCATGTTTGGTCCGGATTACTGTCGGACATAGACATGTTGCTGGCTATGGAGACTGTCAACGCATACTACGGGATCAACGCGTTAACGTAATGGGAATCAATATCAAAAATCGAATACCTCGCAATTGGAGGACTTCTCTGGCTGGCATCAGCGCCATGCTGGTTGGGATAATGCCGCTGCTTGATTCTATCCTGCGGCGTCTACCGGTTAAAAAAGAGCAATGGACTCTGTGCCTGCTCTGTGTTGTGATATTTTCCGGATTCTTGGTAGCTCCCGACAAGAAGGTCATGTATTCCCTGGAGGATACGAAAAGTGAGTGACGTTCAAATAGTGTCGACCGTCGAGGCTCCGCAGATTGTTTCGAATAAATCATTGCAGAGCTTCACGCTTGATGATCTCGCGCCGTACACCCGCGAGCGGGAATTCGCCTCTGGTTCAAGTGTGGATTTCCGATTGTTTTGCGTGGGACGTGATGACGTTCACAACATCCTGAAGCACATATTCAGCAGAATCTCCATTAGTCTCTATCTAAATATGTTTGGATACGATGATGACGAGTTGAACGATATCATCTGGCAGAAAGTTCTCGACCCTCATATTGTCACGCTGATTACGCTGGATAAATCCCAGGCGGGAGGTGTCCATGAAAAGAAGCTCCTTGAGGTGAATCGTGCGAAAGACCTTAGTCTGTTTAATACACATTTCGTTGTTGGGCAAAGTGCGACGCACCAGATCAGTCACACCAAAGGCTTTGTCGCGGATGGCATAGTCGGCGGCGAAGGGTCCACCAATTGGAGCAACAGTGGCGAAGGCACTTTCGTGGTGACCGGTCATCCTGGCGGCGTTGGATATAAAGCCCAGAACAACACTCAGACGATATTCACCGGTCCAAAAGAACTTGCCATGTTCTCCGCGCAACTACTCAGCGAACACACTATTGCACAAAGGCAGGCAGAGGCTCATGCACAATAAGCTGAAATTTCTAATCCCGTTTGTCGCTTTGATTCTGATGACGTGCGGCGGAACTCCCGTTTACGCGTCTGCCCTATTCTATGGCGCAGGATCGGCAGGGACCCGTCCTCATATCCCTAAGCCTGCGGCGCTTGCCAAATTCGAAGCTGGCGGTGTCACTGGCGCGGCGCTTGAGTATGTGGGGCATGTGTGGGAATCGACGAATGTCGCCGCGGGTTTCAAGTTTCAGCCTTACTGGTACCAGCAGGGCACCGCCAGTACGAACATGACGGCGGTTGCATCGTCGCTTGGCGCGATCAACGTCAAAACTGCTCCGTACAACTGCAAGGGGAACGGGGTTACAGACGACACTGCGGGCATTCAAAAGGCGCTCAATGATTCGATTGTTAATCACAAAACGGTATTGGCCCCAGACGGCACATATGTCATTACCTCTACCCTGACTTATGTTCTGCCCGGAGGCAGCACGTTTAATGCTGGACCCAAGATCGTGGGTAATGGGTCTACCAGTTCGATCTTCCTGAATCACGTTGTTGGCGGCCCGATGATTAAGTTTGACGTAAATGCGTCCAACGGTGCATATAATGTCATTCATGGTGCGAAGATTCAGGGAATACAGATACGAGGATCCGGCAACAGCTATGCCAACTCGGACGGCATTTATATGCGGCGGACTTACTTCGCGGATTTAAACGACGTCTACATCTCGGACCTTAGCGGGAATGGGATTGTCTTTTACAATGGAGACACTGTCTCCGGGGACAACGACGCATGCTATAACGTTGCGATCTCCAACTCCCATATTGATAAGTGCAAGAAGTGGGGTGTGACTTTTCAAAATCCCACAGGTGGGATTGCTTACAATCAGACTTCAAATTTCGATATGCGCAACCTCTGGGTAAGCCAGTGCGGAATCAAAATGGGAGCCAATGCGGATGGATCTGGTTCTGGATCCATTCAGTTTAACG
>JBDUAM010000325.1:0-7287 GCA_040004655.1 Chthonomonadales bacterium
GTCTACGAGCAGTTGGAAGGACTCGCCCGAGCGAAGAGCATTCAACTGGAGCCTGTAGAAATTCAGGATGTTGCGGTGCAGGCTGATCCGCTCTGGATTCGGCAGATCATGGTGAACCTGGTCAGCAACGCCATCAAGTACACGCCGTCCGAAGGTCGGGTGGAGATCAAACTGACCTTGCAGAAGCATGATGAATCCGGCATCACCGAAGCCGTCTTCGCCGTGACCGACAACGGACCCGGAATTGCCGCCGAGCATCTTCCACACCTCTTCGACCGTTTTTACCGGGTCGACAGTGGCCGCAGCAGAGATGCAGGCGGGGTCGGCCTCGGCCTCAACATCGCGCAATGGGCAGCCGAGTCGCACGGCGGTCGGATTGAGGTGGAGAGCGAAGTGGGGACCGGGACTATTTTTCGGTTGGTTTTGCCAATATAACTTAATCGAGCAACAACTTTGGAGTCGGTCTGGTACTTTTTTCCGTAGCCATCATGTTCGTTACTTTTACGGCCCCATGATCAGTCGAATGATTGTTTTTCTGCAACTCAAGAGCACAATTGTTTCCCTACATACATACCTCAATTTGCATTTCTAAATAGGACCGCTGTCGCCAAATCCAACAATGCGATACAATATGCTTGGAGATGAGTTTTTATGAAAATAGGTCGGAACCAGCTTTGTCAATGCGGTAGTGGCAAGAAATATAAGATGTGCTGTTTAGGTCCCCATCCATTAATAAATGGGCAGCCGGACACGCAACCAAGGCATATGCAATATCCTCGAATTGATCCGAAAATACATCCAGACCCGTTAGTTCATGGGCATTTGAGACTCGACGTCTATACGATTGCATATACGTACGATAATCCTTTGCCCAATTACGGAACCGACCCGCGCCCCGAAGGTTATCGCGGTGAGTACCATGTTGAGTTCACATTTCAACCTCCTTCGAGAACTGTGATGGATAACCAAGTCCAAAATTTTGATCCAGATCTACCTGGCGGTTCGTTATTGGCAATCTTGCATCCCAAGCCGCGCAAACCTGGCGAGGCAGTTGAAATAGTTGTCGACCTCGTTCACAAGCCTGGAAATGAGCACCAAACTGAACGACATTTGAAATACCATTTTCTGCCAAATGACGAAGGCTTCCTTTCGACCATAAAGGTCGAATTGTTCGCAGAAAGTATTATTGATGCAGAACAAACTGCATTCAGAATGTTAGCTCCAGTGCTCGCACAATGGTCGTTTGTGCATGATGTCCCCTTGGACATTTATCGCATTAGAACCGAGGAGAACGCGACCAGGACCTGCCGCTGTTTGTATACCCGCCAACCCTACTTAAAGGTTGCTATTGATGCCAACATGATATTCCGGAATGACTCAATCCCAGAGAATTATCATGTATTGGTTTTTTACAGAGAAGCACTCAGCGCAACACAACCGTTGTACCAGTACCTCTGTTTCTACAAAGTCATCGAACTGATTCTTGGACTTCGCAGACAGCGCGTAACGAAAGCAGGAAGTGAAGGCGAAAAGCCAACTGTAATAACAGAGAGGCTACAAGATGATCCATGGTTGACGAAAAACGTTGACGCCGACCTGTTAGCCAAGTGTATCGGAAAAACGTTTCCGCGACTGCGAGATGATATATTGCGGCCCATGCGGGTCAGGATCGCACATGCATTTTTGGACGATGAAGATCCAATGTCTGTCCAGGCAGAGGAATTGGTAAACCCGACCGACGTTTACCGTTTACTTCCATTGTTGAAATATGTGGCTCGAACCATGGTAACGAACGAATTGACCATCGTTTAATTGGTGCGACGGTCATGGGCTCTCAGAAATACGAACTCGACTGCTACAATCTAACAGATTTGAGCCAGCATTATTGATTGCGTCCAAGTTAGACCATATTCAGATCAAATCCGTTGTAATATCATTTTGGAAGGGCCAAATGAGAATTCGACCTATCACCAGCTTGATAACCGCCCTCGCCGCGACCATTCTCTCGACCTCCGTGCAATCCTCCGGCGGAGAGCGGATGCCTATCGCGCCGCCGCCCAACATCGTCATCATCTTCACGGACGATCAGGGCTATGGCGACGTTGGCGTGTTTGGCGCGAAGGGATTTAAGACGCCTAACCTCGACCGCATGGCGGCAGAGGGTCGCAAATTCACGGATTTTCATGTACCGCAGGCAGTATGTTCTGCTTCGCGGACGGGCATTCTCACGGGCTGCTACCCCAATCGACTGGGAATTCACGGCGCCCTTGGTCCGGGTGCAACCCACGGGATCTCGGATACGGAGGTGACCATCGCGCAGATGTTGAAGCAGCGCGGGTATGCCACGGGCATGGCGGGCAAGTGGCACCTCGGGCATCATACGCAGTTTCTACCCACCCACCACGGTTTTGACGAATATTACGGCCTTCCCTACTCCAATGACATGTGGCCCTTGCATCCAGAGGCGAAACCCGGCTCCTATCCACCCCTGCCTCTGTATGAAGGCGATCAGATCATCAAGCTCGGGCTGAATCATGAGGATCAGGAGCAGTTGACTACCAATTACACCGAACACGCCGTGAAATTCATCGAGAAAAATAAGGATAAACCCTTCTTCTTCTACCTCGCGCACAGTATGCCGCATGTGCCGCTGCACGTCAGCTCCAAGTTCAAGGGCAAGTCCGAACAGGGTCTCTACGGCGATGTAATCATGGAGATCGACTGGAGCGTCGGCGAGATTCTGAAAACGCTGGAGAAAAATCACTTAGATCGAAACACGCTGGTCATCTTCACTTCAGATAATGGTCCGTGGTTGAGCTATGGAAATCATGCGGGGTCGGCCGGTCCGCTCCGCGAAGGCAAAGGAACAAGCTGGGAAGGCGGCACCCGCGAGCCCTGCATCATGCGATGGCCCGGGAAGATTCCCGCTGGGACCACCTCGGACGACATGCTCATGACCATCGACTTTTTCCCGACCATTGCCAAACTGGCAGGTGGCCCGCTACCGGACCACACCATCGATGGCCTCAACGTCTGGCCGATTATCAGTAGCAAGCAGGGCGGCAAGAACCCGCACACGGGTTACTACAACTACTACGAAGTGAACCAACTTCAGAGCGTAACGAGCGCGGATGGCCGCTGGAAACTCGTTCTGCCGCACACTTACCGAACGCTCGACGGTCGACCCGGAGGACGCGATGGCACTCCCGCAAAATATGAAAACGTAAAGATAGTCAAGTCCGAGCTATACGAATTAAAAGCCGAGATCGGCGAAATTACCAACGTCGCCGATAAACATCCCGAGATAGTAGAGCAGTTGATGAAAGTCGTCGAAGCGGCCCGAGATGATCTTGGTGACTCGCTGACCAAACTGCCGGGTAGAGGTCGTAGAGAGCCGGGTAGGCTAAAGACAACTCGGTCCGTTGAACCAATGAACAATCGCATGGGAGTATCTTTTGATGATTAAGGTGTTTCGGCTGATCGGGTTGGCGGTGGTGGTATGTTCGCTGACAATCGCATGCTCTAGAGCATCAAATGCTCAGCAGCCAGAATACGAGTCGCGCGAGATTGAAGGTTGGAATATTCGGATCAACCAGCGCCTTCTCAAAGAATCTCCCGAGCCAACCGCCAAGGCCATCGGCCTTCTAACAACACACCTGAAAGAGATTATTCGAGCCGTTCCGGCGCCCGCCGTTACCCGACTGAAAGAAGTGACTCTCTATCTCAACCCGACCTATGAAGGTGTTCGCCCGGGTGCGGAATATCATCCCGGTAAGCAGTGGTTGGTCGACAACAAGCGCGATCCCAACATGGTTAAGGGAGTTGAGTTTACGAACATCTCCATCTTTGAAGCAGAGAATCGACGCATGCCGGTCTTTGTACTGCATGAACTGGCGCACAGCTTTCATGATCGCGTGCTCGGATTCGACAATCGCGAAATCAAAGCTGCGTATGATCGCGCGAAGGCAAGTGGAACCTACGACAAAGTCGAACGCTGGCACGGCGATGGTCGACCCAACACCTTCGAACGCGCCTACGCCATGGTTACTCCGCAAGAGTACTTCGCCGAGTCGAGCGAAGCCTACTTTGGCAGAAACGATTTCTACCCGTTCACCCGGGACGAGTTGAAGAAACACGATCCGGAGATGTACAAATTGCTCACGAAAGTCTGGGGAGTCGCCGATCTAGTCGATCAAACTGCTCCGAGCAAGTTTTCAGAGATTGGTCCGCCGCCTGCATCGCTCAAACTGTCACCGTTTTACACAAAATATGTCGATGCAGATGGATACCCGGTAATCTCAAGCGCAAAAGTGAACGACTTCGCGCTCAAGGAAGCCGCCTACCTGATCAACCTGATGCTCGCCAAACGTCCGGATGTCAAAGCTGCAATGGTAAAGAGTGGGTCGCGGATGGTGGTCATGGCGTGGAATGAATTCACCACCGACATCCCGGAATATGCAAACTTCAAACCGAAGGATTACTGGGATGCACGAGCTCGAGGGCTCGGTGGCAGCGAGACCGACCCGGTGTGCAGTTGCGCCGAGGAGAATGTTCTCGCCTATCGGAATGATCCTTACGCCAAAGAGAATATCCTAATCCATGAGTTCGCTCACAGCATCCACCTGCGGGGCATGGTGAACGTCGATCCAACCTTTGACAAACGCGTGAAAGCGACGTTTAAGAAAGCAATGGATGCCGGATTGTGGAAAGGCAAGTACGCCAGTACGAACCATCATGAGTACTTTGCAGAAGGCGTTCAGAGCTGGTTCGACAACAATCGGTTCAACGATTTTGACCACAACCACGTCCACACGCGAGTGCAGCTAAAGGAGTATGATCCGGGTCTCGCGGCGCTCTGCGAAGAGGTATTCGGCGAGACAAAGCTGACCTATACCTATCCCACCACACGATTGGCCGGACATCTTGAAGGCTACGACCCGTTCAAATCTCCAACATTCATCTGGCCAGATCGACTGCTCGAAGCCAAGGCAGCCATCCGCAAACAGGCCGAAGACCGCGACCGAAAGGCGAACGAAAAGAAACCATGACCGTCAGCATTTTCAATGATGTGATCGGACCCGTCATGCGTGGAGCCTCGAGTTCGCACTGTGCGGCGGCGCTGCGTATCGGCAGGCTTGCCCGCGACCTGATGGAGGGCGAGATATCGGACGTTCTGATTGAGTTTGATCGCACCGGATCGCTTCCGACGACTCACGAATCGCAGGGCTCCGATATGGGTCTCTTCGGCGGTCTGCTCGGCTGGGATGCGGATGACGAGCGCCTGCCCAATTCCGCTTCAGCCCTGAATGCGGCGGGGATCACCACAAAGTTCGTTTATGCCGGATACGGCGACGTCCATCCGAACACTTACCGCCTGACCCTAACCAATTATCGAGAGACGCATAGTTTAATTGCGATTTCGACCGGTGGCGGAATGATCGAACTGTTGGAGATCGACGGTACAAAGCTCTCGATGTTCGGCGACTACTTTGAAACCCTGCTCTGGGGGAAAAGGTCCCAAATCGTCGCACAACTGAGCGAATCTGGATTTGGTGACCTTGAGGTTGTTGGCGAACTCGTTCGCATCAAGTCCAATCGGTTTGTGGATGATGTTGCCATAGAATGCCTGCGCAAATCCGGTGACCTGACAACGGTCAAACGGCTTCATCCTGTTCTGCCGGTGTTATCGCGACCAGGCATCGAGGTCCCATTCACCACCTGCAACGAGCTTCTGGCATATGACGCCGGTCAAAGTGTCCCGCTCTGGCGATACGGATTGCAATACGAAATGGCTCGCGGCGATCTCACGGAACAACAAGTGCTGGAGAAGATGGTCGACATCGTGCGAATTCTGCGAAAGTCCATCGCATCGGGTCTGGCGGGGACGCATTATGAAGATCGAGTGTTGGGCTGGCAGTCCGGCGGATTTCAGGAGTTGATGCAAGCGGGCAAGCTGTTGGACGGCGGCGCGTTGAACAAGATTGTCCTCTATGTCACCGCCATGATGGAGGTCAAAAGTTCCATGGGCGTGATCGTCGCCATGCCGACTGCCGGAGCATGCGCGGCGCTACCCGGCGCGGTAATCGCCATGGCGGAGGAGTTGGGACTCGGCGAAGAAGAGATGGCAAAGGCTTTGCTCGCCAGCGGATTAATCGGTGTTTTTATCGCGACGGCGTGGAGCTTTGCGGCGGAAGTCGGGGGGTGTCAGGCAGAAGGTGGTTCCGCGGCAAGTATGGCTGCGGCGGCACTTATCACTCTCGCGGGCGGCACACTCAAACAGGCCGTCGGAGCATCCTCCATGGCTTTGCAGAGCATGATCGGACTCATCTGCGACCCCATTGCCAATCGGGTCGAGGCTCCATGCCTCGGTAAGAACGTGATGGCCGCCGCGAATGCACTCTGCACGGCAAATATATCGCTGGCTGGATTTGATCAGGTCATTCCACTGGACGAGGTGATCGAGACTGCGAAACGCGTGTCCGCGCAGATGCCGCGAGAACTCCGGTGCACCAGCCTTGGGGGTCTTTCCATCACACCGACATCACGGGCCATCGAGTTCCGCCTGAAGGAGAATGCGGCTCGATCTTGTAGCTGCTGATCGGTTGACGCAAAAAAGTCCCATCGGAATCGATGGGGACTTTTCGCTTCGACTGGATCGCTTACTTGTTGTTATTGGCCTCGAGCGCCTTCTCTACACTCGCGCGAAGCTGCTTGTGGAGCGGTTCGTTGAATCCAACGGTAATGCTTGCGACCTTGCCGTCTCGACCAATTACCACGTAGTGCGGAATTCCGCTCACGCCATAGTTGGTCTGGTTCTCGCGCGGGCCGAATAGCAGCGGCCAGGGCAGTCCAAACTCTTCAATGTGACCCTTGTTCGCCGCAAATTCGGCTTCGGGTGTGAGGTTCTTCTGGTCTTTGTAGTAGCCGTAGTAAGTGGTCAGGCCAATCACTTCCAGGCCCTTGGGGTGAAGCTCGGCATACATCTTCTTCATATCCGGGTAGGCCTTTTTGCAGAAGATACACCAGTCCGCCGTGAAGTCGAGGACGACGACCTTACCGCGCATCGACGCAAGGCTGCTGTATTCACCATAGTGATGATCGACAGTAAGCTCGGGTGCGACAGAACCCGGGAGCTTGGCGAGCTTCATCTGGCTCACCATAGATCGAGCGTAAGTGTTACCCTCGCCGAGCTTTTTGATGGCATCCAGCTTGACCGCTTCCGCTTCGGACTTCTTGCCGTCCTTCTCAAGCAATGCAGATCGACCCATCGCGATAGAGGCGATGACG
>JBDUAM010000487.1:0-2191 GCA_040004655.1 Chthonomonadales bacterium
GAGAAACTCACGTTGTTACATAGGCGCTTGGTAGGGTGTCCGTTTAACGTAAGGCCTGGAATTCGGTCTAGGGCTTCAGGGATGAACCAATCTCGCAAGTCCTGTAGGCGCTTTGATTCTGCTTCTCGCGAGGCTTCGACGCGAGTGGCAGCGATCCCAAATCCGACGATACCCGCAACGTTTTCGGTACCGGCTCGACGTTCTCTCTCCTGTGCCCCTCCGACCGCGATCGGAGTGAGCAGGGTTCCGGTCTTCACGTACAGTGCACCTATCCCCTTAGGCCCATAAACCTTGTGACCACTTACACTCAGCAAGTCGCATGCAATGCCCCGAACATTTAATTGAAGTTTACCAAGAGTCTGCACGGCGTCCGTATGAAAAAGGGCTCCGGAATCGTGGGCCATTTGGGCGATTTTCGCAATATCCTGAATCGTACCAATCTCATTGTTGGCATGCATCACAGAAACCAGAGCGGTACGATCATCAATATTTAGCTCCAAAAACTCAAGGTCAACAAGCCCATCTGAACATACAGGTGCAACTAAGACCTCGTAACCAAATGGAATTAACCAGTGCGCCGCGTGGAGAACCGCATGATGCTCAATGGCGCTGACAACAACCTTATTTCTCGATTTCGGTGCGGCTAGCGCAGCGCCGACGATGGCCAGATTGTTCGCCTCCGTGCCACCGGAGGTAAAACAGATTTCGCTGTAGTCGCATTTCAATACGGTTGCAACTTGGTCACGCGCTTCATCCACTGCCTGTCGTATTCGCCGACCTGCCGCATAGATGCTCGACGGATTACCATACTCCGTACTAAGAAATGGAAGCATGCCCTCCAACACTTCCGGCGCAACAGGAGTGGTAGCGGCGTGATCAAGGTAGATCATTAAATTGCCTGAGTTGAGTTTACTCACTCGCCAGTCTCACGTCGAAGGGGTAGTTCGAATGCGGAGCGAGAAAGGGTGCCATCTTTAGTGGAATAGGTGAATACAACAACGGTTCGAACCATCGCCAATACATCCTTTGGACCAATGGATTGTTCCAATTGTCGAAATCGTTTGAGAGCTTCTTCACGTGTAACCGCGCCATTATCCGAATCGGGTCCTCGCTGCAAACGGTAAGTCGACGCGACGCCATTTCTGTAGACATACCAGCCCGGATATTCCTGGATTGTAACCTTTAATGAAGATCGTTGAATATTCCCAAGATCATTACCAGTCGTGGCATACGTTGTGCCGGACGGATCACTTATGGCCGCCTGATATAGTTTCTTCTGGTCTTCAGACAGAGAGCTGTACGTTATGCCCCCCGCTTGTGCGTCCCGTCGCTGAGATGCCTTTAGAATGGACCAAAATTGCAAGTGGCTCCGAGCCTGGTAGAGTCCTTGATAGACCATCGGGAATGCTCCCCACGAGGCCATTTCCAATAACGTCTGGCTCTGAGATTCAGACAGCGTCGCAATTTCGGATAATTCGTCCACTGTAAACGTACCGGCTTCTGCTAGCTCACGCCATCGGGCGATGCTGGTTGACGGAGGTTCTTGATCCCGATCTTCTGCTATCTTCTCTGACACCATATTTACGAATCCGTGTGCAGCAGTTATCTTTCTGGCCGATTGACGTGCAGTCTTGATGAGCGCATCGGATACTGCTGCGTCTCTTACGTCCAGCGCGGCAAGTCGACCGGACCAAAAGGCATCAGCAACAACATTAATGGGTACGATCTTGTCAATTTCTGCAAGTACGTCACTTACGAGCAACGCTCTTTGATTAATATCTGAGAGAAATTTGTCGGGCACGGTAACGACCGGTAGATGTAGACTTACCTTTCGCGCCAGAGATGGGTCATTGTGGAGCGATGAGTAATCTTCAGCAGCAATTTTCTCGTTTTCTGCAGGAATAATGGACGGGATCTGACCGTTATAGCGAGTAGAGGAGACGTACTGGCCGTATCTTTGCCCAGAGGAGATCTCCCATCGGAAGTAATTTCCACTCCCGCGATTTTGCGTGAATTTTATACGAACTGTGCTCGAGCTGCTCGAACCAGAACCTCCAGATGGCGTTATTACGGAACTCGTGACTCGAATGGCTTTTCGTACCCGTTCAATCACACTTTCGGGAATTCGGTTAGCCCCTTCAACACTGGGGTAAGAGTAACTAACCACCTCCTGCCGCAGGAGTTGCTGCCT
>JBDUAM010000438.1:0-7279 GCA_040004655.1 Chthonomonadales bacterium
GTGGGGAACGTTGAATCCACACTTGGCAGTATTGCAAACGTGGTTCTGGACATAAGCGTTGCGTCAGAAGCCTGCCCACTGGGACTTGCACCAACGGCCAGCACGGTCGCGATGCTCGCGATGGGCGACGCGGTGGCCATGTGCGCCATGGAACTTCGCGGATTTACGCGAGAAGATTATGCACTTTACCATCCAGCCGGAGCGCTCGGCCGAAGACTAACTATGCGCGTATCCGATGTTATGCGAACCGGTGAACACCTTGCTATCGTGGACGAAACCTGTACCTTGCAGTCAGCCATGTTTCAGATAAGCAAGGCCGGAGCAGGCTGCGCATTTGTCGTGGATGGTGCAGGATTACTCCTCGGAATTATTACGGATGGAGATATTCGGCGAGCAATCCAACAGGATCGCGATAGTCTGGATCGATCGGCTAGCCAAGTCATGGTTCGGCGACCATTTGTCATATCAGGAAATCCGCTCGCTGCGGAAGCGTTGCAATTGATTGATGATTCGGGAAAGAAAATAGGGGAGGCCCCGGTGTTGGATGCAGACGGACGACCGGTGGGAATGTTGATGCTAAAAGACCTTTTGCGAAGTGGATTGGTTTAGCCATGCCGGACGCAGTTACAGTGGCAGAGAAGTTGGCGTCGGTAAAAATGATCGTTCTGGACGTCGATGGCGTCCTGACGGATGGAGTCATAACTTATGGCTCAGACGGTTCCGAGACCAAAAGTTTCCACATCAACGACGGCCTGGGAATTCAACTTGCTCGACACGCGGGACTGATTATCGCATGGATTACGGGGCGGGAGAGTTCTGCCGTTAATCGGCGTGCCGAGGAGTTGAAAATTCACCATCTGTTTACGGGCATCGCAAACAAGTCCATTCCACTGGCACAGTTGATGGCGACTTATGAATTCACGGCAAAGAACATTGCCTACATGGGTGATGACTTGAACGATCTTCCTGCGCTTTCGCTTGCTGGGGTTAAATTTGCGCCTGCCAATGCAGTCCCGGAAATTCTTGCTCACGCCGATTTTGTCACAATAAAATCGGGAGGATCCGGCGCCGTACGGGAAATGTGCGATACAATCCTCAAATCTCAGGATACTTTTACAGACGCGCTAACCGCCTATTTGAGCGAAGTCCTTCACCCGCAGAACTGATAACAACTCCTGTGCCGACTTATACCATCTACCATACCAACGACTTTCACGGACACCTGGAACCTGCGCAGGTCGACCGCCTCACCAAACTCCGCAAAGGAATTGAAGGTCGTGGGCTTCTCCTCGACGCAGGAGACGCAGGATCTTCTTGCAATATCACGTTCAAATCTGATGGTGAGCCAATTCTGACCGAAATGTCGCGCGCGGGTTATGACGCCATGACCGTAGGTAATCGCGATTTCCACTTTTCACTAGCCGGGTTCACTTCAAAACTCAAGTTGGCTAAGTTCCCGATTTTGTGTGCCAATGTACGTGTAAAAGAATCTGGGGCGATGTTGCCAGCAGTGAAGTATGTGGATTTCACCATGAGTGACGGGTTTAGGATTTCCGTTTTCGGGATTACTGTTCCGATGATTACTGAGAAGATGCTTTCGCGAAAAGTGTCAGCGTATGTATTTGACGAACCTATTTCAGTTGCATCTCACCTCGCCAAAAAACTTCGGCCAGATTGTGACATGTTGGTTTGCTTGAGCCATATTGGGCTGAAGCAAGATCACAGGCTTGCGGAGGCATGTTCTGACATCGACTTGATTGTCGGTGGTCACACCCACGCTGTATTGGAATCGGGAGAAATCGTCGGCCGGACGCTTCTTGTTCAGGCTGGGTCCTGGGGCAAGCTACTCGGTAAGGTTGAAATCAATGCCGATGGCGGCAAACTGGCACTTACGTCAACGGTTGAGCCTCTATGATATCTCTAGGACTTCTCGTAGTTCTCTGCTTGTGTGCTGCAATGATCGGTCGACGTTGCCTTGTATTGTGCAAGGTATCTTTTCAAACTCCATTATTGGACGTTGTTGGCTCTGCTGCCCTTGGATTTGGGTGCATTGGATACGCCGTACTTGCTGTCGGGCTGATGGGGTTGTTGACACCACTCTGGGTATCGCTTGTGATTGCGATATTAACCGCTTGCAGTTGGCGGTCCATTGGTGAGGTTGAAAATGAGTTTCGCAATCCAACCAAAATCGAAACTGGTTCATCAGCCTGTATCTGGCTCAAACGTGGAGCCATAACAACCTTTGTTCTTATTGCCGCCGCTGCATTAGTGAACTGTTTTGTTCCACCGGCCGGGCATGAATGGGATGCGCTGGCCTATCACCTTGCGGCTCCGAGCGTGTATATTTCACATCATCAGATTCTCTATTTACCGACCGATCACCACTCCAATTTTCCGTTTCTCGTCGAAATGCTGTTTACAATCGGACTGTTGTTTGACGGGCATGCGTTGGCCAACCTGTTTCATTTCACGATGGGGGCGCTTACGGTAGCAGGCACAATCGGCATCGGTCGCCGATACTTCTCTCCAACCGCAGGATGGATTGCCGGGCTGGTTGTCGCGACCACTCCCATATTTATTTGGGAAGCGGGCAGTGCATATATCGAGTTGGGAATGGCGCTCTATGTGCTGCTTGCCGTAGGCACTTGCCTCGAATACTTGCGTACGCGGGAACCGCGATGGCTTCTAGTTGCAGGGATTCTGGCGGGTTTTGCACTCGGAACAAAGGCTTTGGCGCTCGTACCATTTGTCGGAATTGCCGTTATGCTCCTGGTGAACAAAACACCTATCAAACAATTCCGCCGGTACTTAATTGCAGCCGTGGTGATCGGTAGTCCGTTTTACCTCAAGAGTATTGTCTATACCGGGAACCCAGTGTATCCATTTGCGTACCGCCTCTTTGGTGGCAAGTATTGGAATACCGACCTTGCAGATGCATACGCGGGTTCACAGAAAGCATTTGGGCTTCGGCAGGAAGTGATTTCTGCAGCAGACGACCTGAAGAATATTCGTCCGGCAGAAGCTACTCCAACAATGGTCAGCTGGGTCAGAAACCTCTTTATTGCACCGTTTGAATTAATTAATATCCCTCGAATTTACTACGACTACTTTGATCCTGGCTTCCTGAATCATATAGGGTTCCTTTGGATGGCGTTGCCACCAATCTGGATATTAACTCTTACTCGACGACGGGCACAAGTCGACCACACAAACGCAGGAACATTTGTAGCGAGTATTGCTGGAATCTGGCTAATCATCTGGGCGCTTTCCATGCAATATGTCCGCTACCTGATTCCACTCTTGCCTCTTTGCGCGCTGATTGGTGGAGAAGGGATCCATCGACTAACTACGCGCAACCGATGGACGGCACCGTTTTGTTTCCTCGCCGTCGGGTTCCAGGCAATAGCTGTAATCTGGATATTCCTACCGAACGTGCCCGAACAGGCAGCACGGGCATTTGATCCTGACGCGCAGCTAAAATACCTGACAAATTTAAACATCTATTCCGCCAGCAAGTGGCTGAACGAGAGTACAGACACAAACGAAGGGGTTGTTTTGTATGAAGAGGCGCGTGGGTATTACCTCAAACGTCCATACCTGTGGGGGAATGCACTCCATTCGCTTTACATTCCGTATTCAACGATGAAGAATGGCCGAGAAATGGTTGACTGGTTCATGGATCATGGTATCCATTACGCCTTGATAAATTTGAAGTTCTCCCCTATGAATCAAGGCACGCCGGAAAATGAGGCGGAGTACAAAGAGGCTGCGTCAACCGGCAAAATGGAAGAGCTATTTTTGAAATGGTACAACCCTAAATTGGATCAGGGTGAGAAGTGGCGACGAATGATCGGTGAAGCAGTTGTTTTGGGTGCGGCAACTGTTGTTCCGGAAGCTTCTGTCCGTCACGTGGTGGTATTGCAATTTCACAGGGCGGCAAAATGAGTAAATTCCGCTTAGCCGAAGACCCGTCGACGCTGTCACCATTGCCTCCAAAGTCCGCCCCATTACTCCTCTGGCATAAAGCGCTTCTTGGATTCATCCTAGTGGCCCACCTTGCCCTCGGAATTGTCATGGCGACCAATATCCCCGTTCTTCCAATTAACTCGGGAAGCCTGATCCATGCTCCGGACGAAGCCGCGCACATAGAGTACATCCGAATTCTGCATGATGAACATCGTCTGCCGAGGCAGGGACAGACTACGTATGAATGGCATCAGCCTCCACTCTATTACGCCGTCGCTGCTGTCGTCTATCCGTTGGGATATGTGGCAATGCGGTGCATCTCAATCGCGTTTGGCCTTGGTTCGCTGATCTTGATATTCTTGACGGCTCGTCAACTTTTTCCAGAGTGGCCACTTGTTGCAATCTCAGCAACAGGATTCGTGGGACTAATGCCGATGCATCAGGCCATAAACGCGACAGTTGGGAACGACTGCCTCATTGAATTATTATTTTGCTTCTTCTTCTACAATTGTTCGCAGGCGTTACTTACCGGGCTCACTGCCATACGAGCCATTCACATTGGTCTAATAGTAGCGGGTGCGCTCCTAACCAAGTCTAACTCGGTGATCTTGCTTCCACTTGCAGTACTCCTATGGTACTTCCTCTGGCGAATTGGTGAACTCCCTGCTAAGCTGAAACGAGGCGCTGTCACTGCCGGCTTATTGATATGTATTCTTACGGCCGGATGGTATGCTCGGAATTATCGGCTTTATGGCGAGGTGACACTTGTCAAAGGATTCATGCGGGAATTTGAACACACGCAGCGAGCTTCAGATTGGATCGGTCAGGATGTGGTGCTGGAGGCATGGACAGGGAGAATTCACCAGGTCACGGGTTCAAACATGAGTCGAATGGATTATGAAGCGTTGATTGCAAACTGGACTTTCAGGAGTTTTATTGCTGCCTATACACCTTTTGCCGTTGCTAAGGTTGGTGCACCACGATTCTTGCCACCAAATGCCTATCTGCTGCCGGCGTTACTAATGCTTGCGGGCATCGTTGGCTGGCTTAAGAAGGTCGACCAATCGTCGGCGCTCAATTCACACCAAAAGGCATTTGCTAAAGTCCTATTCGTTGGCTTAGCGCTCGTCGTGTTGAGTTTCTTTGGGTTTACGCTCACATTCTTTCAAGGTCAGGGACGATATCTGTTTCCTGCTCTGTTACCTATGTCGATATTGCTAGCATACGGATGGAAACGCCTGCTGCCCGAACGGTATTTTAAGCCATTCGTCCTGTTTGGGCTCTTCGTGATGTTCGCGATTTCAATTGCATTCGTGGCGACAGGCGTTATTCAAACCGCAACCTCGTCCGCAACTCAAACCGGTTCGGCGCCATCGTCGGGTATCACTTCGTGAATTCAAGCGCGTTCGCAGCAACTGCCGAGGAGACTAAGTCCTCTGGAAATGTTCTGGGACAGGCGCTAAGGCCTGGTGATGTTGTGCTCCTTACGGGCGACCTCGGTGCGGGAAAGACAACTTTTACACAGGGAATTGCCAGCGGTTGCGGTTGTGCCGATGAGATTACAAGTCCAACATTCACGCTGATCAACGAATATTCTACGGCACAGGGAAGGTTTGTTCACATGGACCTTTATCGTCTCGAATTACAAGATGAAGTCGCCGGATTGGGGTTTGAGGATTACCTTCGCGATGACACGATTCTGGTTGTTGAATGGCCGGATCGCCTTAGAAATCTGAAACCCCGAAAGGCAATTGAAATCGCGTTGACAGAAGAGAATGGTGGTCGTCGAATCGAAATAGTCTTTCCAGGTGCAAACTAGATTTGAGTAAAATACTCGCGATTGAGACATCGGCTGATACATGCGGCATATGCCTATTAGTTAGTGATGAGATGGTTGCTTGGCGACGTTTTCACCACGAGATGCATCTTTCGGAACGCATCCTTGGGGATATAAAGGCTGTGTTGGAGGAAGGCGAGTGTAGTTTGCATGAGCTGACCGGGATTGGAGTTGGAGTAGGGCCAGGTTCATTTACGGGAGTGCGAATTGGCGTGATGACCGCGAAGTGCCTGGCGATGAGTTTGAATATCCCTCTTGCGTCCGTCACAGCGAGTGAAGCGCTGGCATTTCCCTATATCAATGCAAGCTACGATCGCATTGATGCGGTAATTCGTGCCCGTCCGGATTTTGTCTATCTTCAAAGGTTTGACGCGTCTGGTGTAGCAGAAACGGATATTGAACTCATGGAAATATCGGAAGTTGTGGCAAGGATTACAGCATCATCGGAAATGAATTCAATCGCAACTGGCAGTATATCAGACGCGCTGCAAAGCGGAATTTCGGGAAAGTGCAAAGTTGATTCAGGCGCTTGGCCTACCGTTGGCAGCGTTGCTCGGCTCGCGGCTACAAAGATTTCAAGCGGTATCCACGCTGACCCTCTAACCCTCGAACCAACTTACGTATCGCCACCGCCGATTCGAAATTAGCGTTTGCGGGTAGTTAAACTACCCGCGATCCAAAGCTCCGCAAGAGACCGATTACCTTACCTATAACCCGGGCATCATCTCGATTGAAATCAATGGGGTGATAGTTTACATTCGCTGGGATGAGGCGTGTCTTACCATCCTTCGTGTCAAACCACTTAATTGTCGCTTCGTCCTCAATCATCGCAGCAACCAGATCACCGTGTTCGGCGGCAGCCTGCGGACGAATCACTACCAGATCATCCTCCATAATATGTGCATCGATCATGGAATCGCCCTTGACGCGAAGAAGAAACGCACCGGGCGCATTGTGGACCATGGACGTGGGTACGGGAACCTGCTCTTCAACATTTTCAGCAGCGAGTATGGGCATACCTGCTGCAATCGTACCAACGAGCGGCAACATTGTGATATTGTGTTTGGGAGAAGTGGAACCGGTTCGGCCCATAACGGTAATGGATCGCGAAGTGTTTGCTCGTTTGATATACCCTTTGCGCTCAAGGGCATCAAGATGAACAGTCACGCCACGAAGACTGGAGATATCGAAAATCGTTCCGATCTCTCGAATGCTTGGTGGATAGCCCTTGTCTTCAACGTACTCCACGATAAAGTTAAGAATGCGTTCCTGCTTGTCCGTTAGGCCACGAGTCATCTTCAATCCTCCTGATAACGAACAGTTTACATGCACAGTCGTCTACTGTCAACCCCTTTTTGGGTAATAATCACAAATTTATGTAGATTTTTGAATGCGCAAACATATTTACCAATATTTGATACAAATCTTTATGAATGGCGGCAAGTCTACGGCTTAAGCAATTTAATCAGGTCGTCA
>JBDUAM010000345.1:0-7273 GCA_040004655.1 Chthonomonadales bacterium
CTCACCGATCTTCCAGAAATGACCATCGCGACGGACAGCGTCGACCCCGAAATGACTGATCGCCCGCACCGATGGGATATTTCGTTCATCCGCCGATTCATGATGGTCTTCGGGCTGGTCAGTTCCATATTCGACTACCTGACCTTCGGCGTATTGATGCTGTTGCTGCATGCCAGCCCCGTTCAGTTTAGAACGGGCTGGTTCGTAGAGAGCGTGGTCAGCGCGTCTATGATCGTGCTGGTGATTCGCACGCGAATGCCGTTCTACAAGAGTAAACCGGGCAAATTACTGATGATGGCGACGGCAGCCGTCGCGGTGTTCGCCATTGCCTTGCCCTACACTCCGCTGGCCAAACCATTTGGATTTGCCCCCATGAGTCCGAAGTTTGTGCTGGCTCTGGCAGGGATTCTGGTTATGTACGTCGGCACGGCGGAGGTCGCGAAGTTTTACTTTTATCGCGCGTGGAGACTTCATAAGTCGGCTTGAATTGGAGAATGGGTGAGTCGGGGAATGGGAGAATGGGAGATTTGGTGGGTGTAAGCTTGCTGCGCCCGCTGTTGCCTTGCAGTTGGTTTACGGCAATAACCCCATCCAAACTCCCCCTTTCGTAAAGTCGGAGGCTTTGAAGTCCCCGCCTTGCGAAGGCGGGGACTTAGGGGCGGTTACGTCGTTGACTTGCTCTGTGGCTTGTGGGGACGATGGTCGTCAAGCAGCACGCAGATTGTTAAGGCATGAAAAAGTCACTGAAAAGGGATTACTAAGAGGCCATGGCGACCAAACGGTAAAGCGGTGTAAAGACATTCCGCTAATCATCGCCGTCCAAGATACGATGGTTTTTGAGCAAAACGGTCATGTTGCAACAGAAGGGCCTGGACCAATAACTGTTGGTTCAAACTCTCGCGGATTGATGGTCCACGCCGTGTTGGCAATGAATACGGACGGCTTACCGTCACGAGTCCATTAACGTTCACCAATTCAAATTGGCACGGGCGAAAGATTTTTCGCCCACCGTTGACCTTGGCGTAAACGTTATTCAGTCGTCAGCTTTCAGCGTTCACGACGCGCTTTTCCGACAATAAACTTATAACACCCCAACAAAAATACCGCAACCCCACCCAGACACAAAATCAACGTTGCAAAGACAATTGCCGCAAAAATATTCCCATGAAAATTATCTGAGATCATCGCCAACCCGACCCCAACTGCCGTCGAAACCAACCCGATCAAAATCATCTTCTCGCCACTTTTAGCCATCGTTTCCTCCACATAATGCAGAATTCTCGCGTCACCACAAACTCCGAAACATATGTCAAACCATTCGGCGGGCGAAGTATCTTTCGCCCGCCGTTCACGTTATTCAGGCTTCAGCCTTCGACTTTCAGCTTTCAGAAGGGCAGGGTTGAGGGCGCCGTAAATCTTCGGCAACATCAAACGTGCTTGCATCCCAAATTCTGCGTCTTTGAAACGGCCGTACCGCGACGCAGACCGAACATCCATCACATCCATCAACCCGATCGTAGCCCAGCAGGTACCCGCAAACGAAGAATACTGCGAATACCCATGCGGGAATGACGCATCGAAGTGATTGTTGAACGCAGGAGTCGTCTTCGCAACAAACCACGACCCATCAGCATCCTGGGTCCTCAACAGATAAGCAACCGCCTTCTGAACCTTCGGATTAGTGGATGAAACAGCCCCGGCAGTTTTCAGTGCATGGAGACTCAATCCCGTGGTGTACGCGTCGCTGTGCATCGCCTCTGCCGTTCCCCAGCCGCCATCACTTCGTTGCACTGTAAACAGCTCCTGCGCCGCCGCCCCAATCTCGGATTCACTGCCACCAGCGGCCTTCAAAACCGACAACTTAGAAGCGCGGTCCTCTGCGCAGGTCGGCTTCATGGTCAATACCCACTTCTTCGCTTTTGACGCAATGGTCGCTAATTGAGCCCCTTTATCCGCAGGGTAATAGAAGTTCAGAATATCCAGCACCATGGCGGTGGTGGTGACATTGCTGTGCTGCATCGTTCCACGCGGACCCATTCCCCACGATCCATTGGGCAATTGCTCACGCGCAAGCACAAGGGCCGCATCAGCTACGCCCGGATTCGGCGGAACTCCGGCAGCCTTCATCGCGCTGAAAATGTAGCTCATCGCATAACTCAGATCGCCGAGATGCGTAACGGGATGCATGACGACCTTCTTCGGATCCATCGCGATCTCGTGCATCAGCGCACCATTCTCTTTACCATCATCTTGCATCTGCTGCAAATAGGCGGTAAATAGAGTGGTATTAATGGGCACCTGTTGCTTCATAGCAGTGGCAACTGTAAACAGCCCCAGTCCCTGATGATGACAGGACACACATGCGGCTTTCTTTTGGTAAACTTCCATGCTGGTCTGGATTACCGACATTGCCGGTTTAATGGCAGCAGCCACAGTGGTCGCATCCACCTTCGGGGATTTCACGGGTGCAGTTACACCGGGAATCTCAAGCAACTTTGCCGAAGAAGCGTAGCCTTGCTTGGAGGCAAGGTAAAAGGCAATTTTTCCATTGGCATCCTTTGCAGACTTGCTTGCGCCTCCAGCCAATAATGCCTGAACAGTACGCGCGTCGCCGGAGTAATGGGCTGCAAGATGCAAAGGAGTGGACCCGGTTCCGTCCACAGCCTTTACAGAGGCCCCGTGGGCAATCAGGAAAGCTACCATATCGCCATACCCGGCCAGTGCGGCATGGTGGAGCGGCGTACGCTTCAGGCTATCTGAATCGTTGACCTTTGCGCCCGCAGCGATGAGTAGTTTGGCAGCCTCGATCTTGTTGCCACGAGCTGCGTAGGTCAGCGCAGACGCGCCGTCATTGTTCTTAATGTTCACGTTGACTTTCATCTTTAAGAGGCGCCGCAGCGACTTCATGCTTCCCGTATTGGATGCGTACATTAACGCCGTACCCCCGTCGCCGCGAATGGCGTTCGGTGTTGCGCCTTTATCCATGAAGTAGATCGCCAGGTCATCCTGCCCGGTCAGGAGAGCATTGGATAGCGCCGATCCGCGAATTGTCTCCGCATTCAACTTCGCGCCTCGACTCAAAAGCAGGTTGACCGTAGGAATATCCGCGGCAAAACAGAGCGGGGGAACATCGATAAAGTCGGCCACATTTGGGTCCGCGCCGGCATCGAGGGCAGCCTTCACGGCCTTAATATTGTTGCTCGTCAGCGCGACAAACAACTGAGCCTGCGCGATATCTTTCCTGGTTGGCGCCTTGGGTGCAGTCTGTGCCAAGACAGTAGAAGCAGGCAGCAGAGCAGCGGCAAGAAAAAACGCATTCCGTAAACGCATATTAGTATCTCCTTTGGAATTCGATGTAGCAGATAAATGTGGCAATATCGCGCAGATTAGAAATCCATAATCCGCAACGCAGAAGGCATAAATCGAAAAACGACTGTTGGATATATTCGCCGTTTACAAATAAATTCCTCTAATGGCCCTATTCCAGCGCACTCGAATCCTTCAAACCGGGAATGCCAAAAAAAACCTCCCCGAGAACAGGGGAGGTTTCTTCCAACACAACAACTAATTACTCGACTCGCCGGCGCCTTCTTCTTCAACCGCCGACTCTTCCGCGCCATCAATCTGTTCCGGCACGTGCAGCCCGACCATCTTCTCATCACCCGGCCCTGGATACTCCATCGTGTTCATCTCCCAAATAATCCGTCATAAATCGATCCGCCCGAAAACTACAATCACATTGTATCCCAAAATGTTTGCTCGGTGCGAATGTGTGCTACCGCCTCTCTCCTTTGGGAAGGGAACGGTCGCGGGGAGGGTTGTTCAATTTGCCTCGCGCGGACCGCTTTAGATAATCTTCATCTCGAAGGAGCGCGAAGACGTCTGATTTCAATATGAGCCACATTTGCACTGCGGCATACTCAGACTTCTTCCAGCTTTTTGCGTGCGTTGCCGGGATGCGATGGGCTTTGACCATTCTGCGCACGGCGGAGATGTGTACCCCCAACACCTTTGCAGCCTGTCGGATTGAAAAGTACTTGCCGTAATTTCGTTTTATCGCTCGTCGACCGTCATCGCCCAAATCGCGGGATAAAACTCGTCCAAATATTGGCTCCCATTCGACTGACTCCTTGCGGATTCCCCGTCGACCAGAGTCATAAGCCCTGCGATACTTCTGGTATTCCTCGTTCATATAGAGGCATTGAATATCCCAGCTACGAAAATATAGTCGAGAACCCGTTTTGCCGGGGTGCTTTTGATAGCAGGGCAACAGGCCGCGCATGGCCAGACCTGATACCGTGCCGATGGCTACGCCCAGCATCTCGGCTACTTCTCTTGAGGTGAAGTACCTGTCGGGTGTATCTGTAATGCGCTCTTGCTTCATCAGCGGAAGTCTGGATGCGTCTGCGCGGTTACCCCACCGGTGGAAGTGGGCGCGATACCCCTGACCTACAGGATGATCTTCTTGCTGCTGTGCCCGGCGTTCTGCAAGTTCGTAGACATCTTCTTCGAGGTACAAATCTGTGCGGGCATCAATTGGGTCAATGTCACCCGTGGGTTTGAGCCATCCGCGTTTCTTATACTCCGAGATTCTGCTTCTTGAGACCCCGAGCCGCAGGGCTGCTTCTGTTGTTGTAAATAGTCGACCCATGTGAAGTCCTCCAATTGGGATTTGTTGTCGACTATTGTGTGGTGGGAGGGTGGGGTTTACTACCGTAGGGGCGCCGCTCTGCTGCGCTCGCTGTAAGACTCTCGTCGACTACAACGAATCCGTATTACAACGCCGAAGCCCTCACCACCCGGTTATTAGTCCCCTGTGAGAAGAGGAGCCGCTGACCCAGCCGTCGCCGTCGTAGGGACCGCCGCTCTCCCGAGCGTTTCTAAAATAAAGATGCCGATCAGGAGATCGGCGATCCTTAAACTAACAATCAAACGCAGGATTTCCCCCCACCCACGTCCAATTTACCAAAACCCCAATGTCCCCCGGAGACCACCCCTTGTTCGAGCAGACTTTCAAAAACATCGACAACATCCTGCGCCAGGAAAAAGGCTGCCAATCCGAACTCGATTACGTAGAACAATCCTCCTGGATTCTCTTCCTCAAATACCTCGACGACCTCGAACGCGACCGAAAAGACCGCGCCGAACTCGATAGTAGAATTTACACACCAATCCTCGCAGACGAATTCCGCTGGACCAACTGGGCGATCCCGAAAACAGTCGACGGCAAACCCGATCTCAACCGAACACTAACTGGCGACGACCTCCGCGATTTCGTCGCGCAGAAGCTCTTTCCATATCTCCGAAATTTCAAAGTCTCCGCCGAACGTGCCGACACCATCGAATACAAGATCGGTCAGGTTTTCAGCGAACTTAATAACAAAATTCAGAGCGGATACAACCTCCGCGAAGTCATCGAACTTGTCGACCAGCTCCGCTTCCGCTCCCATGCAGAAAAGCACGAGATGTCGTCACTTTATGAAGACAAGATCAAAAACATGGGCAACGCCGGGCGCAACGGCGGCGAATACTACACGCCCCGACCCCTTATCCGCGCCATTGTGCAGGTGGTGAAGCCGCAAATAGGGGAGACTGTCTACGATCCAGCCGTCGGCTCCGCAGGCTTCCTTGTAGAGGCCTTCGAGTACATGATAAACTCGCGCGACCTCAACACGTCCGATCTTGTCACGCTTCAGAAACGCACCTTCACAGGCAAAGAGAAGAAGTCGCTCGCTTACCTCATCGGCACCATGAACATGATCCTGCACGGCATCGACACCCCCAACATTATCGAGACCAACACGCTGGAAGAGAACCTGAACGATGTGCAGGAGAAGGATCGCTTTGACGTCATCCTGGCAAATCCGCCATTCGGGGGCAAGGAGCGCAAAGAGGTCCAGCAGAACTTCAACATCCGCACGGGGGAGACGGCCTTTCTCTTCCTGCAGCACTTTATCAAAATGCTCCGGGCAGGCGGCCGCGCCGGCATCGTCATCAAGAACACGTTTCTCTCCAACACAGATAACGCCTCTGTCAGCCTCCGAAAACTGCTGTTGGAAAGCTGTAATCTCCACACAATTCTCGACTGCCCGGCCGGCACCTTCACGGGAGCAGGAGTAAAAACGGTCGTCCTCTTCTTCACGAAGGGCGAACCAACACAAAAAATCTGGTACTACCAGCTCGATCCTGGCCGCAGTATGGGTAAGACGAACTCATTGAATGACGAAGATATGGCAGAGTTTGTACAATTGCAGGCAACGTTGGCGGATTCTCCAAAAAGTTGGAGTGTCGACACGTTGTCTATTTATACAGCAACATTTGACGTATCAGCAAAGAATCCAAACACGGTAGCAGAATCCACTCAAAGAACTCCGAGCGAAATATTGGAAGAAATTGACGCGATAGAAATCGAAACGTCAACCATCTTACAATCAATTCGAGAGCTTATTTAACAATGACATTCGAAACCAAGGCACTGGCTGAAGTGTGTTCTTTCTACAATGGATTGTGGAAAGGTGAACTGCCACCATTTGTTAACGTCGGCGTTATCCGGAATACGAACTTTGCAAAGGATGGTCGGCTGGATGATTCAGACATAGCATATCTTGACGTGGAAATTAAGAAATTCGAAAAGCGCAAGTTGCAATATGGAGACGTCATTCTTGAAAAGTCCGGTGGCGGCCCAAAACAGGCCGTTGGAAGAGTTGTTCTATTTGACAAGATGTCGGGAGATTTCTCATTTAGTAATTTTACGTCAGCTTTGCGGGTCAAAAATCCTCATGAGCTTAGTTTTACTTATTTACATAAGTTCCTTCTGTGGACCTACATTTCCGGCATCACCGAAAAAATGCAAAGCAATTCGACGGGGATTAGAAATCTAGACGGCGATGCCTATAAAGCGATCCCTGTACCAATCCCACCCCTCCCAGAACAACACCGAATCGTCCGCATCCTTGACGAAGCCTTCGAGAGCATCGCCACCGCCAAAGCCAACACCGAAAAGAACCTCCAGAACGCCCGCGCCTTGTTTGAGAGCCACTTGCAATCGGTCTTCACCCACGGCAGTGAGGGGTGGATGGAAGCAAGGCTTTCAGCCTTGTCAGACATAAAACATGGTTTTGCATTTGAAGGTAAATATTTTGCCGAGTCGGGTCCGTATACGTTGCTTACGCCTGGCAATTTTTTCGAGAAGGGCGGTTATCGACATCGAGGTGAAAAACAGAAATACTATTCGGGGCCGGTTCCCACGGATTATGTGTTGACCAAAGGTGAC
>JBDUAM010000464.1:0-2185 GCA_040004655.1 Chthonomonadales bacterium
TTCACGAGCGTGCCCTGATAGGATGCGGGCAGAAAGCTGCTACCCCAGAGTGGAGCGCCCTGAGCTGGCTGCGCTGGACTGATCACCACAAATCCCGGCAGGCTTCGATTTTCGGACCCGAGTCCGTAGGTCAACCATGATCCGAGGCACGGACGAGAGAAAGCCTGCTCGCCGGTATTCATCTGCAAACATGCGCCGTTGTGATTGATGTTATCCGCGACCATGGAGCGAATAACGCAGAGTTCGTCGACCTTCGTCGCAAGGTGCGGAAAGAGTTCACTGACTTCAATGCCGCTCTGGCCGTATTTCTTGAACTGCCACGGCGACTGAAGCAAATTGCCCGTCTTCGTGCGTTCAAGAGATGGCTTTGCGAATGGCAGGGGCTTGCCGTTGTCCGTCTTCAACCGGGGCTTGGGGTCAAAGGTATCGACGTGGCTCGGACCGCCGCTCATGAAGAGAAAAATGACGCGCTTTGCTTTAGGCAGAAATTGGGGAGCCTTGGGGAAGAGTGGGTCAGGGTTCACGCCGGCATGACTCTCTTGACCGAGCACTGCGGCAAGTCCCAGCGAACCGAATCCGGCGAATGCCCCCTGAAGAGCCTGCCTTCGAGTTGGTCCGCGTCGACCACCATTTTCGTATCCCATGATCAGTCCCCTTCTACAACGTCGTTAATCTACAAACAGAAATTCGTTCGTGCAGAGCATGGTTCGGCAGTATCGCTCCCAGAGCCGTTTGCGCATGGGTTCACCCACGCCGCGCTCCAGAAAACTCCTTGCAAGCGACAACTCTTTGCTGCTGATGGGTCGACCAAAAAGTGATCCGTATAGCTCACTCAGCACCGCCCCGTTATCTTCGCGCACTTTTGGAAAGGTGCGTTCGGCCAGCTTCTGCGCGGCGGTTGTGACAAACGGATTGTTCATCAAATACAGCGCCTGAGGCGCGACGGTCGCACTGTTTCGATGGTCCGCCAATGCTGTGCTGTCCGCCATGTCGAAAAGTGGCCCAAAACCACTTCGGTCTGACCGGATCGTTATGCAGTAGACCGCTCGTCGGGGTGAATTAGCCTCTCGCGCCGCGGGACCTCCGGATTTGGAATCGAGTGTACCCGCTGCAGACAGAAGACTATCCCGCAGCTCTTCGGCTTCCAATCTTCGTCGGGAATATCTACTAAAAAGTCGGTTGTCGGCATCGACTTTTCGTGCCAGCGGAGTTGCCACGTTAGACTGCCGGTATGCTTGACTGTTCATAATGAGCCGATGCATCGACTTCGAGCTCCAGCCGCTCTTTACAAATTCATTTGCAAGGTAGTCAAGAAGCCCGGGATTGGTGGGCCGCTCCCCGAGGAAACCGAAGTTTCCTGGCGTTCGAACAATGCCATCACCGAAATGTCCTTGCCAAATTCGATTGACCATGACGCGGGCAGTAAGCGGATTGGATGGGTTCGCGATCCATCGAGCCAGCTCCACTCGTCCGCTCCCCTTTTCGATCTTTGGCGGATTTGGTCCTGCGATTACCTCCGGCACACGGCGAGTGACAAGGTCGCCCAGGCGGGCGTAATTCCCTCGAATGTGAACCTTTGAATCGTGGAATCCTTCCCAGCCCGTGCCGGGAATGCCGCCATCGATCACACCATTCGCGAACTCCGCAGGGGCGGTAGCAACAGCGTTTGCCAACTTCGGAAGCGCGACCCGCATGGGAACCTCGCCCTGCCCTTTTGGTGTGAACTTAGCAAGAATTCTCGTGCTGAAGAAGATGCCAGCCAGCGCGTAGTAGTCCTTCGTGGAGATCGGATCAAACTTGTGGTCGTGACAGCGCGCACAGGCGACCGTCAACCCGAGAAACCCGCGACTGACGGCGTCGATCTGGTCATCTACGATATCCGTGTAGATCTTCTCTTTGTCCGCGTCGCCATTGCCCCAGTTTCCGATAGCGAGAAATGTGGTCGCGATGATCCCCTCACGCTTTGCAGGAATGGGGTCATTGTCGGGCAGAACGTCGCCCGCAATTTGGTTCAAGATGAATTTGTCATACGGCATATCGCTGTTGTATGCGCCGATCACCCAGTCACGATATCGCCATGCGTCCAGGGTGTCACCTTCAGAACCGAGTCCGCGCTGGTCTGGAGAGTCGCAATATCGCGCGATATCAAGCCACTTTCGACCCCACTTTTCTCCATATCGCGGCG
>JBDUAM010000394.1:0-7261 GCA_040004655.1 Chthonomonadales bacterium
TTATCGAACCAATGAGCAACTCTCAGAGGACATCCGAAAATGGGCCGATCACTATGGCGTGAATTGCAGACTATAGGCTCTTTCAACCTGGGAACCTGAATAGAAAAAATAAATGTATAAGAGTGGGCGGGCAAACAGTATATACTGATAGATATTAACCGCATTCGGTGAGTTTTGACGAGGATCAAATGATTAAGCGATTTCGACTAATAGTGGTGTTTGCGATGATGTGTGTTGCGCTGCCAGTTCTGGCGCAAAAGCCATCCAAGGTAAAATGGACGGCTACGCTGGTTCCTGCCGACGCGCGGGCGGGAGAGCACGCGCAGGTTGTCTTGACGGCGACCATTGAGCCTAAGTGGCACTTCTATTCTCTAACCACTCCCGCCGATGCATCTATCCCGACGACCATCAAGATCAGCGATGGCGTGAAAGCTTTCAAGACGGATGGCAAGCCGGTTCAGCCGGACCCCACCATTCACCATGATGATTCCGCCAAAGTAGACCTCCAGTGGTATTCCGGGGCAGTTGCATTTGGTGTGCCGGTAACAATTCCTGCGGGATTGAAGGGCGATCAGAAGGGGACCATCGAGGTTCGAACACAGACCTGCGATGATCACATCTGCCTTCCGCCCGATACCTCGAAAGTTGTTGTCACATTCAAAATAGCCCCAGGCGTCGCACGTTCGGATCACATGAAGCCCGTGACCACCGTCCCGAAGCAACCTGTGGGATACATGAAGCCCTCACCGTTTGTTAAATCCGGGTCGCAGACAGCGGCCACGGTGCTCGGTGCGCCTCGACCACCGACCACTGCCGATCCAACGACCACGGGCAAACAGATTGAGGAGGCGCGCAAAAGCGGCCTCCTCTCTTACCTCTGGCTCTCAATTCTAGCCGGATTTGCCGCGTTGCTGACACCTTGCGTTTTCCCGATGATCCCGATCACGGTGAGCTATTTCGCCAAACGAAAGACCGATACCGGCGGAAAGGTGATGGCCGGGCCGATTGCCTATTGTGTGGGAATTGTCGGAACGTTTGTAGCCGTTGGCCTGTTTATTGCGATCGTGTTTGGAGCAACCAAGCTGCAATCGTTTGCGGCCCATCCTTACACAAACCTGGCGCTGGGAGCTCTCTTCACGATCCTTGCTATCAACCTGTTTGGTGTTTTTGAGATCGGCTTGCCGCCTGCGCTCGTGAATAAGGCACATGCCGGTTCACGAAGTGGCGGATTAGTTGGCCCGCTCTTGATGGGTCTCACGTTTACGCTTACGTCGTTCACATGCACCGTTCCGTTTGTGGGGACACTGTTGGTCGCAGCGACGCAGGGCGACTATCTCTACCCGATCATCGGGATGCTGGGATTTGGCTCTGCGTTTGCGTTACCGTTCTTCTTGTTAGCGCTCTTCCCGCAGTATCTAGCTCGACTCCCGAAATCGGGATCATGGCTGGTCTCTGTCAAAGCCTTCATGGGGTTCCTGGAACTTGCCGCAGCGCTAAAGTTCTTCTCAAATGCTGACCTCTCTTACCAGTGGGGCTTGATCACGCGGCCGGTATTCCTCGCGATCTGGGCAGGGCTGTCGATCATCGCGTCGTTTTACTTGCTCGGCTGGTTAAGGCTTCCGCATGATGAAGCAGGCATAAAGATTGGTATTCCGCGACGTTCGCTGGGCGTAGTCATGTCGCTGGTCGGCCTCTACTTCCTTGGAGCTATGAATGGTGCGCATCTGAACAGTCTTGAGGCGTTCCCTCCGCCGGACCCTTATCCGGGCAGGCACAATCCGAATGCTGCCATCGCGTGGCTGTCTGACTATGACGCCGCCCTTGCAAAAGGAAAAGCAGAGAACAAGCCCGTCTTTGTGAACTTTACCGGAGTCACCTGTGTTAACTGTCGCGAGATGGAAAAAAATGTTTTGCCCCAAAGTGAAGTGGTTGCCGAACTATCCAAGTTTATTCCGGTGGAACTCTACACCGATCGACCCAATCCCGGCGATGAAAAGAACCAGCAGCTCCTCCTAAAGCTGGCAAATACGACTGCGAACCCGGTTTATGCAGTGGTTTCACCACAAGGAGTGTTGATCAAGCGGATTGAGGGTCGAACCGACTCTGCCACATTCGCTGGATTTTTGAAGTCCGCTTTTGCTGAAGCCAACCGAACGGCACGAAATTGAATACATATTGAATCTCCGACCAAACTTTCATCGGTTCGACCTGCAGGAAGCGATCCGCATTCAACCGTTCCCTGATCCAATTCCGCTTGGTGGTTTAGATACAGGAATCTGGGTAGCAAACGAGCGCCTACTTCCCGACAAATTCACTGCGGCTGCTAACGTAGTCCCCATCAGTCCCGTCGATAATCGGGGAGGCGTCTACCTCTACATCGGGGACGGAACCCTATCACCTCTAACCGTTGGGAACACCATAGCCCACGAAGCTCTATTTCCGTTAACGTGGCGTCGATTTCTCGCTGGCCCAACCGTTGATCTTGAGAGCGTCACGTTCTCGCCGATATTGCTGGATTCTGCGCGGGAATCGAGTTTGCCGATTTCACTAAATGTTTATCGGTTGAAGAATGACTCGAATGCTCAGCGTAAGTTTGGTTTGTTGCAGACCCTCTCGTACTCAACAGGTGACGCGAATATTCCTGCTACTTTTGATTTACAGCATGACAGGCTTGCCCTCACTGGGTTCCTCGGAGTTGCGGATAATGAGCGACGGGTAGGGCTGTCAACTCCGGATTTCCACAGCTATGGTAAGGTCACGCAGGGGATTGAGCCGCTGGCTTGGCCGGGTGATGTGGACGAAGTTTTAGAGGAGTTTGCAGCTACTGGGGAACTTGAGCCTCGTGTGGCGGGGCAGGGGTCGACAGGACTTGCAGCATGGGTGAGCGTGGTTCTCGATCCGCAGGAAGAGTTTGAAATTCCGATCTCGTATGTCTGGCACGACCCGGTTCGGCCAGACGGTACCCTTCGTGCGTATACTGGCCATCTTGGGCGCACACGGGCGGATAACGCCGTTGTATGGGTCGCAGAGCAGGCTTATGAGGATTTTGGAACCGAGGCTGCCACCTACCGGTTCTGGATGCAGCGCATTCACGACCAGCACGAGTCCCAGATTGCAGCCGGTTTGACAGTAGACGAAATCAACTCTGCTAGTAAGGCAATCTTTTAGACTAATACGTACATTTGCCAGGTCAGAGTGTTGACGCTCGCGCTCCAAAAATGGCCGACCCGATCCTCAAAAAATTGGAACCTTCTTCAATAGCGATCTCAAAGTCGCCGGTCATTCCCATTGAGAGAATGTTTCGATTTTCAAGTGGGAGCATGTCGAACATCGACTTCATTTGTCTCATGGCGGACCTGACTTCGTTCTCATCGTCAGTCTGTGGAGCGACAGCCATCAGTCCGTTCACATGAACATTTTTGAGATCAATTGTCGATTCGAACAGAGCTTGCCACGAGCTTTTATCAATTCCAGAACGAGTTTCACCTGCCCCCAGTTGGACTTCCAGCAGAACAGACTGCACCAGACCCGCGGATTCCGCTCGACGATTTATCTCTTTAACAAGTGACAGACTATCTACGCTCTGGATGGTCGCACACCGACCGACCAGGTACTTTGTCTTGTTTGACTGCAGTCCGCCAATGAAGTGCCAATGCACTTCTTCGGGAATTGCGTCCCATTTGTCTCGCAACTCTTGATAGTAATTCTCCCCGAGATTCACAAGTCCTTCGGCAACAGCTATTTGAACAGATTCTATTGGCTGTGTCTTGGTGACTGCACAGAGCGTAATCTGTTCAGGTTTTCGACCACATCTGTGAGCGGCATCAGCAATTCTAGCTTTAACGGACTCAAGATTGTAGCGTATCGCATTCGGGTCAATCATTCCCACATTATGGCAGTTTGAGGAGTTCTGTGCTCGAGAATGCTATCCGTGGTGAGACCAAAGTTGCCACATCTGTATATCATAAAATGTTTATTTTCGATTAGAATGAACAATTTGGGATAATTAATCGACAAACGATTAGGGGAGGCTGCGGCGGCGGTCTTCAAGAAAAATTCAATATCGGCAAAATTGAATAGTCCATCGGGACAATCAGTCCAGTTTCGAACTGGAGAATTTGGGGAAGGCGGCATACGAAAGTGTGCCGCCTTCCTGGCGACTCATGGGATACAATGGTGCATGAAATCAGAATGTACTGTTTCTGCACCGGGCCGAATATGTCTGTTCGGGGAGCATCAGGATTATTTGGGTTTGCCTGTAATCGCAAGCGCAATTAACCTCAGGATTCATGTTCGTGCTGCCAAAGACGACGTGGGTCGAATCCGTGTCTACCTGCCTTATTCCGGGGAAGTGGTTCATATTGAGCTCAAAGCAGAAGCCGAATACCGCAACTCTCGGGATTATTTGCGAAGCGCATTTAACATAGTCCGTCGACTTGGCACAACATGGAATTCAGGATTCCACGCGACTATTCATGGCAATATTCCCATTAATGCTGGAGTAAGCAGCTCCTCTGCGCTGGTGGTGACGTGGATTCGATTACTTTTAGAGATGAGCGCGGATGGATGCACGCTGAGTTCGGACGAAATTGCTCGCCTCTCTTATGAAGCAGAAGTGACGGAATTTCAAGAATCCGGCGGAATGATGGATCACTACTGCGCCGCGGTCGGATGCTTGTTAGAGATTGATACTCGACCGCCATTCAAGGCGTCGCCCCTCAATGCCAATCTGACGGGAATTGTCTTGGGTAATTCCATGCAGCCCAAAGCGACCGTGGAGACTATTCGAATCGTTCGAACTCTAATTGCCGATGGTATTCGTGAATTGACCGAACTTCACCCAGATTTTGATCTTGCTATTACGCCGTTGCAGGACGTTGAACATGCATTGAATCGTTTGCCTACCATGAACGCCGTACCGCTACGGGCAAATCTTTTGAACCGGGACCTCACCATCAAGGGGCGAGCAGCGCTTTCAAACAACGATCAGATGACATTAGGTGAGTTATTCCTGGCTCATCACGCGCAGCTTCGTGATGGACTTGGGCTCTCCACCACGAAGATCGAACGAATATTAGCAGCGGCAATGTCTGCCGGAGCGCTGGGTGGAAAGATAAATGGGTCGGGTGGCGGCGGTTGCCTGCTTGCATTAGCTCCTGGGCGCGAGGAACAGGTCGCCGAAGCGATGCGGGCTGAAGGCGCCGAAGTCTTCCTCGTTCACGGCGATGGCGGCGTTCGCGTAGAGGCTTAGATATTCTCGGCCAGATCGGCTTCGGTAATTGCGAACTGAAGTTGATTAGCCTCTGCGCCTGGACCCTGTAATTGAAAGCCAATCTTCTTTAGTAACCCTATAGATGCGACATTGTCTTCGTTCACATTTGCAAATACTCGGTAAACCTCTGGTAGCCTCAGAGCTCGTGCCGTGAGTGCGGCCATCATCTCCGAGGCATAACCCTTCCGGTAGTAAGTTGGGCTGCTGGAGTAGCCAATTTCAACGGAACCCTCGACAGGTAGTCCGGCATACCCTCCGCCCGTCACCAGGACGTCACGACCGTCTGGCAAATCGGTAGCAATTCCATACCAACCGAACCATCCATCCAGTTCTGGCTTTGTCTCCAGTTGATTTTTGAACCATGCAAGGGCGTCCGCAGCTTCTTCCGGTGGCCAATCGGCGGGGATGTCAGCCTGAAGCAATTCTGCGAGCAAGGCATGATCCTCAATTTCCGCGGTAACAGTCGCTACGGTGCTCGGTATAATTCGCATTCTGTTGGTTCGTAGTTCAGATGGAAAGATGTTCTGGCTCCTGAAACGTAATTTGTAATGAGATTATATACGAAACTAACTGTGGCTGTACCGTCAAGACGTTGGATTTCTTCAATACAATCTACGCAAAATCACTTTTGTAGTTGAGCTAGCGTTATGGGTCTCACATGTAAAGTTGAAGGGTGTTTGGCCCTTTTCCCCTTCACGACTTAGCGGAAATAACCGAACAATTGAAGGTCACTACTTTCGCGCCCGAATAGAAAATGCAATGTCCTCGACGAATGGCGGCACGGTTAAAGAAAGGGTGCCTCCGCCATTGCGCTTGCTTTCACTTGAGACAACGTTACCCGTCTTTGTGTCGATCCATTGAATGTCGAAAGTCCCTACAGGAATTTTGAGGTTAAGATGCGCCGGCTGCGTGCCAACCAGGTATCCAGCATATTGTCGTCCCGCTTCCCCAAGGACCTCCATGCGAGTTCCGTTGGGCAATGAATCTGCCAATATTCCTTTATTCGGCAACATGCGGAGAAAATCAAAGCGGTTCAGAAAATCCTTTAATATCCTCAGTTGTTGTCGCAGTGCGGGTCCGCCTCCGCCGGGCGATTTGAAGTCGGTCAATGTTCCATCGGGATGTGATGCAGTAAAAGAGTAATCCAGATTGTTGTACAACCCTCCGCCTGCCAGCAAAAACTCCCATGCCTCCGAGCGATACAGGACATCGGCTTTGCCGCGAAAGCCGGTCTCATTATCTCCAAATACCTTATTGAGGCCATAGTTCATTCCCACCGTAACGGGAGGGGTTGCATAGTGGAAGTTGAATATTGATACATCTGGATACGGATTGACCACCTGTGCTTTTGCATTCGCGACATTCAGGGAGATCAGATGCTTTTTGGGGAAGTCCTTTTCAGCCTCTACAATTGTCTGAATGATATGGTATTGCCACTCCATTGTCACGCCACCGAAGTATGGCTCATTGCAAATTTCGTAGTACACATTGTCAAAGTCCGCCAACTCGGCGACGATCTTACGAACCATGCTATCCTGAACACCAAGCAGATCGGGATGCTTCAGCGTATACGCTTCATTGCCGGGACACTTCCCAACGCCGTTGGTATTGTTGGCGGTATTCATCGGGTTGGCTTTCCACAGGTTTTCATCATAGTTCGGACAGAAAAGGTTTATCTCCACGACAACTCCGTGTTTTGACGCCGCCGACATAAAATCGCGAAGGCGCCGAAAGTAAGCATCATCCCACGTCGTCAGATCAAACTTATTCCCGCCATCGAAATAACCGGGTGTGCCGCTTCGTTTCCATGGACAGAGATATCTGTTGGGCAGGGGAGCGAGTGTATTTTCCGTAATGCCAAATGATCCTGCGATCTCTCGATATGACCCCGACCATAGTCGCGTCAGGTTCAATCCGTTTTTTTTGAGTTCATTCAAATAAGGGATGTAGTTAAAATCCTCGTTGAGTACAGCGCCATAGTGTTCGGCC
>JBDUAM010000547.1:0-2170 GCA_040004655.1 Chthonomonadales bacterium
AATTAGTGGTCAAAGACCTACAACAGAGTGTCTCATTTATATTGACAAGTTCCGCGCGGCAAATATTGATCCCGTGATGATCAAACTTGATGTGGTCGAGCATGCCAGAAACCGAATAGAGATCATAGAAGCCCGTCTCAAAGCCGAGCGCGAAACAAACGTGTTGCTGCGTCCCGCGACGATGGATGATCTGGGGTTACTGCGACCCGCCACATCGCCAGGGAACGAGGATGCCGGTCGAATTCTGCGCCCAGCGTCTTCTGATGATATTGCTCTGCTTCGCCCAGCGTCGGCAGACGGTGATATACTTCTCCAACCTGCTACGGGTCCCGGATTTGAGGATCCCAATTCATTGCTGCGCCCAGCCGAGCCAATTCCGTCCGATTCGGAATTCAAGCATTGAATCCAGTGGACTTAGGACCGATTCCTCCTTCTGAGTTCGACCGCCGGATCAAACGACTGAAGGCATTCCAACTGGTCTTACACTTGATAAACATATTGACCGTAATCGCCGTGCTTGTCAGTATCGTCGCGATGATCATGACCAATGACAACTACTTGAGTGGAATTATGCCTGTAGTTCTTCCTTTGATCATTGTAAATACAATTGCGTTTTACAAGATTCGTGATTCTATCATCAATATTACAGGAATGCTTTCGCGGGCTGAAGACCCACGCTCCCTGGGGATGGTGTTGGAGTGTTTGGAGCTGCCTGCTCCCACTCAAAATCATAAGTCTCTTGAAAGTAAAGTACTGGTTCTGTTATCCAAAATGCATGCTTCTCAATTCAATTTGCTTACCTCAAACCAGCGTCGACTTCTGAGGATCTACGTCTCCCCTGAATTCGCAGCAAAATGCGCCAACGATCAATTTGTCCGCGGAATGGTCTCTGAATTGAGCCGTCTTGGCGATGAGCTTGACCTTCAGGTAATGAAGAGGCTCGCGGCAAATATTGATCCCGACATGATCCGGCTCGATGTGGTCGAGCACGCAAGAAACTGCGTTGAGATCACGGAAGCTCGCTTGACAGCCGAGCGCGAAACAAACCTGCTCCTGCGTCCGGCGTCCATAGGTGATCTGGGACTACTTCGTCCAGCCGCATCGCCAGGGCAGGAGGATGTGGATCAGCTTTTGCGTCCGGCAGTCAAATCGGAATTCGACCGATGAACAACCCTTACGAGCAAACGCTAAAACCGGAACCAATCTTGTTTCCGTTGTTGTGCAGGCTGCAACTGTGGTACCAGAATTCATATGCGCCAATATTTGTGCTGGTGCCTTATGTCGTTATCATCGCGATGACCGTGGGCACACAGATTAATGCTGCAACATTTATCATCGGCGGACTTTTTCTTCACGCAATTTTACGCACAATCCCATTGCCAGATACGAATGCACTGGCAAGGACCTTCATAACGGCGGACGGGCCAGAATCAATTGGCCCAATTCTAGTATGCCTTCGACTACCCATGCACCCTCATTACCTACCCGCATTGTCCAGCCATCTTATTGACCTGATCTCTGAACTCGACGAACTGAGCTTTGGGGAAGTCATGATTAATTACAAATCCGAACTGTTCAACATTCTATCTGCACCAAAGTCTGGATACACGCGCAACATCTATCTGCAACGAGAGATTCTTCAAGCGATATGCCATTTTGGCGGACCATCCGAACTCAGAAGGTTACATGCGTTGGGCAAACGAACTGTTGCTAATGCGGGTTACATTGTGGTTAAGATTAGGGCCGCCGCCAAATTGATGGATGCCAGACTTAACGGGCTGAAAGAAACTGCTCAACCTGAGCCACCAGCTGACTCGGCAGTCAACCAACCCGTGGTTGAACCCTTAGTTGACCCGAATGATCCACGTCACCTTCAAATGGTCGAGGAGTTTTCAAAAATGATGAATACAGAGCCAATATCCGACAGAGCCGATAATTCCGCGCTGTTCAAATCCATTCGGGCCAAACTGGAGTTCCATCAACTACTCGGTCAGACCTGGTATCCAATAGTAATCACCTTGATTGCTTCGGCGCTCATCTGGAGATACCTCGGATTCTCACTTTGGATCCTCGCTCCGGTGCACGTCATTATCGGGGCGGTTGTGTACAACTTCGTGGTTATCATTCCAAAGCCTGCACTGGGGCGATTGGTCGACCAATTGGTTGAGGT
>JBDUAM010000006.1:0-7205 GCA_040004655.1 Chthonomonadales bacterium
GGATGCGATATCCAAAGGTGTCAGTCTCTTCCAACTCTTCGCCGATTTTCCACTTGTCGCCATCCTTAACGATGTGGTGGATGTGGTCGCCCTCGCTCTCGCACGGGTGGACAGCCCAGAATACAATGAAGGTTTGAGCGCTGCCCGGAGGGGATATTTGTCCAACGTGCCAGGGCGCTTTTGGCATGCCGCCGAGATTTGAACCCGGACGATGGTTCCATTTTAGGGTGGTGCTCGCGTCGCCGATGGCAAGAGCATCAAGTGGCGCAGTAGATTTGGCCCTGATGGCCTTGTCGGCATCCGTCATGAGTGACGAAATTTCGGCAGGCGATTGCGCATAAACTCCTGCCGCGGAGCTAAGTAACAATCCAGACAGTGTAGTAATTTTTCCAAAACGCTTCAAATATGTTCTCCTGATAGGAATGGTTTGGTGAAGGGACCACTCCCTTACAATGATATTATTTTGGCACGATTGACGGACAATCGAATTCGATCCGCAAATTCGGGGCCGAATTACGGAATAATGCTTAAAGGATTACGTTCGATCGTAGGTGGTCGTTTCGAGAATAGCCGGGCATAAAACTATCACTAAAGGATTATTAACTTTTTGTTGATATCGCCTATGAGGTCAACGTCCTGTAGGTAAAATAATTGTGGCAAGAAGTTGGACCCGGAGAGGCTTTCATTTTGAGGCGATTTACCGCGTGACAAACGATTATCTGAAGCTGGGCTCCATGCGATCCATCGCCGATTTCCGCTCGGCGCTCGCCGAATACTCTATTCCTCTTCCGGTTGATGACGATTTGCAGTCGGCTCCCCAGTCACCATTGGCCTCAACCTTTACGATTTTTGGAAAGCAGGCGCCCAATCGATTTGCCGTCCATCCGATGGAAGGTTGGGACGGTACGCTCGACGGTAAACCAACCGATTACACCGTTCGAAGATGGCGTCGGTTTGGAGACGGCGGAGCCGGTCTGATCTGGGGCGGCGAGGCTGTCGCCGTGTGCCCCGCTGGTCGAGCGAACACAAATCAGTTGATGATCAACGCGGACAATCTTGCGTCGATCGCTGACCTCCGAACACAACTTCTTGACGCCTACCAAGAGGCAAACGGTTCGTCGACGCAACCTGTTGTCGGACTTCAGCTAACGCACAGCGGTCGATTTTGCAGGCCAAACCCGGGTGGTAAACTCGAGCCGAGAACTCTCTATCGGCACCCGATCCTCGAGCGAAAAGCTGGACTTGATGGCGCAAACACTATTCTAACTGACTTAGAAATTGGTAGGATTATTGAAGATTTTGTTCAATCCGCAAAATACGCCTCGGATTGTGGTTTCGATTTTGTAGATATCAAGCACTGCCACGGATATCTTGGCCACGAGTTTCTCAGCGCCTATACTCGAAAAGGACCCTACGGCGGGTCCTTTGAGAGCAGAACTCGATTTCTGCGGGAGATAGTTGCAGGAATAAAGCGCGAGACGCCGGGACTTGGTATTGGCGTTCGGCTGAGCGCGTTCGATCTCGTGCCGTATGAAGCCGATCCGGGCCAATCACAACCCGGTGAGCCCGGACCGGGTTTGCCCGCCAACTTCTGCGACGCAATGCCGTATAAGTTCGCGTTCGGTGTAAATGGAGACCAACCGACGGAATATGACCTCTCCGAAACGGTACAGTTCCTAAACCTGCTGGTTGAACTGGGAGTTGATGCTGTAAACCTCACAGCGGGTAGCCCTTACTACAATCCGCACATTCAACGGCCCGCTCTCTATCCGCCCAGCGATGGTTATGCTCCGCCCGAAGACCCACTTATCGGGGCAGCAAGGCAGATATTTGTGGTCCGGCAGCTCAAAGAACTCTGCCCGAAGTTGACCATGGTAGGTACCGCATATAGCTATTTTCAGGACTTCCTGCCAAATGTCGCACAGGCAGTTGTTCGAGAGGGATGGGTCGACTTTGTTGGTCTCGGGCGAATGGTTCTATCTTATCCCGAAATGCCGAGAGAAATACTCAGTGGCAGTGCGGTCACTCGCAAAAAGGTCTGTCGGACGTTTAGTGACTGCACCACTGCACCTCGAAACCATATGCGATCCGGTTGTTATCCACTCGACACGTTCTACAAGAAGAGTGACGAAGGCCAGAAACTGGTTGCCTGGAAACGGGCAAACGGCAAAGCGTAAGTTAATTACAATTTGGTGGTACAAAGAAATATAAGTTGTAGATTGCAGTAAGCAGCAGTTCTGTACAAGGAGATTGCGAATGAACAGGGAATTTAGTCGACGAGTTGGGTTTGGGATAGTCGGGCTTGCCGCTCTCGGACTGGTGGGATACACCTCAGTTCGGCTCAAGGCTGGGTTGGTGAAGGACGCAACGTCAAGCGCAATTATAGGCAAGCAGACCGATGGCACTTACCTGGTACCGACCGGGCAGACGATCAACCCCGTCGGCGAACACTTCACGTTCAACAGTCGACCGGTTGATATGGCTCTCAGCCCAAACAGTAAGATCCTCGCGCTGATGCTCCCGTCTTCCATTCGCGTTTTTGACACGGCTGCAAACAAATTTCTAACTGAGACTATAGGCGGCCAGCACGGATTCGGGGGCATCAAATGGTCCTCTGACAGTAAGACACTCTACTCGACAGGCCGGACAGGTTTTGCATCCGACGGCAAGACAGCTGGATGCGTATACGTCAGTCGATTTGACGCGGACATGCACGTCAAACAAGACAAGCCCATTCGGTTTGATCTCGATTCCCATTTCTCTCCCAACCGAACGGCAAAGGATTCCGTACCGAGCGGAATTGCCCTTTCGCCAGACGGCAAGATGCTCTATGCGACTCTATTCAACAACGGGACTGTTGCAGCCGTGGATATGAATACTTACGAGCCAACAACCGGCAAAGCAGATGTCATCGAAATTGAAGTCGGCAGCTCGCCAGAGAAGGTGCTTGTCAGCCAATCTGGTGACAAGGTCTATGTCGCCAACCGAGGCGGCAAAGCCCCTGAAGCCGGAGACATAATGGACACGGCGGACCCGGTCGTGGTCGACCCCGAAACATATAAGGCATCCACTGGTTCGGTAGCGATAATCACGACCTCGATGATAGCCCGGCCGACGCCTAAGTCCGCGGTCAAGATGGTCGCAACGGGCCTCCAGCCAGCCGACCTTGCTCTTTCACCAGACGGCTCCAAACTCTACTCCGCCGATGCTAACAGCGATACCGTAACAGTAATTGATACTGCATCCGCCAAAGTCGCAGAGATCATTCAGACCAGTCCGGCGCCCGGTAAACTCGGCGCCAGCAGTCCAAATGGATTGGCTCTGTCGCCAGACGGCAAGTCGCTCTATGTGACCCTTGGTGGCGACAATGCCGTGGAAGTTCTAGCGCTGAGCAGGAACGCCGGCGGATCGGCACCGTCGACAAAAATTGCTGGATTGATTCCAACGGCATGGTTCCCATTGGGATTAACAGTGACAGCCGATGGCAAACGATTGTTTGTCGCAAACAGCAAAGGGATAGGTTCGCTTGGAGATCAGGTCAAAGCTCCGAAGTCGATGAACGCAGCCACGCCGGAAGCTGGCCCGGGTGGCGTAGTCACATCTGGTGACGTAATGGGACACAGCGTCTACTCCGTCATGGGTAGCCTGTCTGTCGTAGCTGTCCCGGCCGGCAAGACGCTCAACCAGTGGACCGCGCAAGTAACTCGCAACAACCACTTCAGCAACATGGAAATAGCGCTAAAGGATAAGCCCGATCCCTACTGGTCACGGTTCAAGCATGTCATTTTTGTGATCAAAGAGAATCGCACTTACGACCAGATATTTGGCGACGTCAAACTTCCTGCAGGGCATGTTGGCGGCGACCCAAAACTCTTGATGTTTGGTGACAAAATTACACCTAATCAACATGCAATAGCGATGGATTACGGTCTGTTTGACAACATCTACTGCAGCGGAGCGATCAGCGCCGACGGCCATCACTGGCTCAACGAAGCCTTTGCCAGTGACTACTCTGAACGCGCGATGAATAACTACCCACGATCCTATCCATGCTGCGGAACAGACCCCCTTGTCTATGCAGGCAACAAGTTCCTCTGGCAGGCGGCTATGGATGCAGGTCACACCTTCCAGAACTACGGGGAATTTGGTCCGCTGCCGAGCATGAAGAGGCACTCTGATCCCGAATACGACACTGTCTTTGTGCCGATCAACGAGAACCGAAATCGCGATGTCGTCCACGCTGAACGCATTCTTACCGACATCAAAGCGGGAGAAGACGGCGATCGACGAAAGGGATTGAAGGACCTTACCTTCGTCTGGTTCGGCAATAATCACACCTCTGGAACTCGACCTGGGGCGTACACTCCTGAGGCCTGCGTCGCGGATAATGATCTCGCGGTTGGTAAGCTGGTCGACACAGTCACCCACAGCAAAAAGTACTGGCAAGACGAACCGACCGCTATCTTCATCATTGAAGATGACGCTCAGGGAGGGCTGGATCATGTGGAAGGGCACCGTACGACCGGTTTTGTCATTAGCCCATACAACAAGCGGGGCCAGATCGTCAGTACCAACTACAATCAGTTAAATATGGTTCGAACCATCGAGTTGATGCTGGCGCTGAAACCACTCAATCAGTTCGATGCCGCTGCAAATTCCATGCGAGCTTGTTTCCAGGAAAAGGCGGACTTCAAACCCTTCGACGTCCGGCAGAATAACATCGCGCTGAACGCGAAGAATCCGACGCTGAAGAAGGCCTCAATAGAAGAGCGAAAGTGGGCGGCGTTGTCGCAAACCCTCGACTTCTCTGCGCCAGACAAGGCCGACCCAGAGAAGTTGACAGAGATTCTCTGGCACCACACGCATGGCAACGCTGCCTATCCACCGCCGTCGGCTGCAATCCACTAACTACCGAAGTTATCGGGGCGAAACTAACTCCAGTTCCGCCCCAGTTCCGATGAGAGGAATGACGAACGCGCCACGCTCCATGGGGTAAGTTGCCATGGGCGCATATGTCCTTTTGTTCTGCACCATAGTCTCAATCCTCAGTCGCGCGGACTTCGTTGCATCACCCGGTTTTGCAAACACTACCTTGACGGCGCCACTCTTTGTGTTCACTTCAACGCGCTCGAATTGACCCGCATCCAGCGTCAACCACAGGCCATAGGGCGCGATGAAGACCCGCATTCGTCCCGAATCAAGGGGTGTCAACGTTACCTGATCCCGATTACTTTTCACGTTACCGCCAAACGAAATCCATCCGAACTCCGGATCATTCACCAGGTAGGTTGCTGCGTTCATCGCGTGTCCGAAGAAGTTGGGGCCGTAGTCGCCCGAAAGCGGATCAAACTTCAACGTATCCGGGAAAGAGTGGAACGCTGCCGACGCAAACCCTTCTTCATCAATGTTCGTGAGCGCGCCCATCGTGCCGCCATAACCTACGCGCAGCAGGTAGAGGTCGTCTGGATGGTCCCGATATTCTGTGAGCACAGGGATGGCGTTGATGCCCGATCCGTAATGATGCAGCTGACGTTCAATCCGGCTGATCTTGCCGCCATACAGAAAGTCCCAGTAACGACGCGCCGACCCATTATAGCCCCAATGTGCGACTGTCGGCATGTAACCGAGGATGGCGTTGAGAGTGACGCTAGACTTGACGTCGTCCTTGAAGTAGTGGGTCCAAGCATATACCTCTTCTTGCCCAGTCGAATCCCACGGCATTTCACTACCAAATGGATACGCGAGCGATCGCCAGTGGTCGGCTCGACGTTTCATGGTCGCTTCCATCTGTCGCGCCATGTCAGATTTACCTTCGCGTTGCAGGTCGAGAAGTATCTGCACGAAGACATCGCCTTCCATCTGGCCAAATTGGGTATAGTATCCTGCGTGCTTCATCATGGCCATCGTAGTACCAAACGCGTTCTCGAGGTACCAATCCGCCGAATGATTAGTCACCAATTCGGGGTGGTTGCGCGCCAACCGATACATCACCCAGTGGAGGGCCGCGACGTGAGGGTAGTTGAAACTGCGATCCACAAGCTCTGAGGTCTTCTTGTTCCAGCTGGTCCAGCTTCCCCAGTTCAGATCCTTGCGATAGTAATCCGGGCCGAGCAGGTCGGGTTGATAGTAGAAGAGACTCTTCCGCACACCGTGTGCGAGTGGACCTTCAGAATACTGCAATCCGCCCCAGACCACTTTGTCGACAAACTGCTCTAGCTTCGCAATTTCCTCACGATTGGGCTGCAAAAACTGCTTCATCGCGGCAGCGAGCCACGATCCAGATCCGCCCTCATCGCCCATTCCAGCGACCCACACGCGACTATCCTGCGTCACCTGCTTGTTGGTTTCGCGGTCATAAGTGATGACACCCGGGCTTCGCTTGAACGGGTCATTCTCATCCACAAACCACTGGTTTGTGAATAGGAAATTGCCCATGTCGGCTACGGCCTGTGCCTGTGGCTTGATCACGCGATAATGAACAGTCTGTCGACTTTTGTCGGCGAAGGTGATGGTCAGCCGCGCACGACCCCACTTTTGACCGCGGACTTCAAACGCGCTCCAGCCAGATTTTGTGGATGCTTCTTTTCGAACGGCGATGGCACCTTTGGGTTCAACATCCAATCGCGCGATTTTTCGGTTGGATTTCAAAAAGAGCTTGCCTTCTACATCCTGCGGAAGCACATATCCCGGAATCCCGACTGCCACCGATCTCCCAACTTTCGTCAGCGTAGATTCAATCTTCCGAATCTCTGGCGCAAGGTGGAATTGTAGGCCGTAAGTTCGTGATTTACCGGGCTCCAAAATAAACGAACTTGCTTCGTTCCAGGGTTCTGCCTTTTTCCACTCGTTCTCGGCGTAAGCTCGACTGTGGACCATCCACTCATGTGAACCTTCAAATGTTACGCCCCGAGGGGTTGGGTCGTTGAAGATTCGAGTTCCGCCGGACTGTCTGTCACGGAAATTCAGAATAGGATTATAGGCCTCAAGCGGCGTGCCCGGTTCCGGCGTCACGAGCAGGACGGGGCCTTTGCCGGTCAAACGGGTTACCTGGATGTACCCGGCATCCATACCTATATACGGGTCGTAGAAGACGCACTTCGCATGTGCTTGATCAAGCGTTCGGTTGTTGATGATGTTGTTGAATATCATCGGAATCCCTAGAGATCCGATCTCAATGGACTTGTCAGTTGGGTTCGTGATGGTAA
>JBDUAM010000273.1:0-2162 GCA_040004655.1 Chthonomonadales bacterium
ACGATAAAATCAAGGATTATGACAAATCGGAGTACTGGTTTAAGCAGGCGAGTGAACGTAAGGCTGCCCCAACGGGTGGCGAAGCGAATGAACCAGCGCCAATGCACGTGCGACACATGCTTGCACATGCGCTGGAGCGACAGGGTCGAGTAGATGATGCAAATAAGGTCTGGGCGGCATGCATTGTTGAGATGGATGCAAAACTCAAGTTGGCTCCAAATGAGTTCACCTTGAGGAGCCTTCACGACAGTGAAGTGCATAACTTGCGATTGAACAAAATCCGTAAGTATAGCCGCTACGTTCATCGAATCAACTTCGATGTCGATGCCAAAAAGACGACATCTTATGATGAAGTTACAGGCGCTCCCATTCCTGCAGATGCCTATCTTTCCGTTGATCCAGAAAAGGACAATGCGCCGATTGGGCAGCCTCGACCCGCCGCTGTTGCAGTCAAGTGGGATTCGACATTCGACACGTTCCGGCGCGGTAAGACGACGATCAGTTTCCCAGAACCGAAGGTGATGGACCTCAAAGGCACTTTCAATATGGGAGATGGTTCACGCGTTCTTGTACGACTGCACGACGATAACTGGCATGAGGCCATTCTGCAGAACTTTACGTTTGACATTAATGCAGACCAGACGATCATGCAGGACTCACTCTCCGTTCGCAATGCGGAATGGGGACGCAAAATCGACATGAGCAAGGACCCGAAGATGTACTCGTTCAAGCGAGACTTCTACTACCTGGTCCTTAACTTCGACCCGCGTTCTACCTCTCCATTCATCCAGGACCGCATCGGATGGAGTGGCGAGGGAATGGCCGAGCCGAAACATCTGATGACGGTTAAGTCAAATAGGCCAGGCATCAAGGATGACGACTTTGTCATTCAAAAGGTCTACAAGCTTTCCCGGCAACAGATCATGGGGGCCGTCCCAGTAACAGAGGCCGACGTGGTTAGTAATGAAGATTACGCTCGCGCAATGGCTGCTAATGATGCTGCAATGAAGAAAAATCAGTAGTTAAGAGTCACCAAATAGATCAGGGCTGGAGATTATTCTCCGGCCCTTCTTTTCGTCTGGCCAACTTAATTATTTGCCCGGCTTCCAGGTAGTAACCTGTCCATGTTTCTCCAGTTCAGTCTGCAAGTCGGAGTACTTCAAGTCCTGCAGAGGCAAATTGTTTCGAATTGCCAGATCTGCGGCGATAGCGGCGGACTGTCCAAGGATCATGAAGACAGGTTCCATGCGAATGGATCCGTAGGCGATGTGTGTGGCCGACAGGCAGACTGGAACGAGGAGATTGTCCACATCGCCCCGCTTTGGCACAATACTTCGATATGAAATGGGGTAGGGCGGGAAGCCTCCAGCCTGAACATCACCTTCATTTCGCACGTAGCCGTTATCAACAAATCGACGGCAGTTGTGACTGTCCATGCCGTACGCGCCGAGCCCAATTGGGTCGTACGCCACAACTTTCCCGCGGCAGTTGTTCTCTGTCATCACGTATTCAGATACCATTCTTCGCGCCTCACGAATGTAAAGTTGGTGAGGCCAACCTCCGGTGGACTGAAATTCGTCGCGGCAAAGTCCCCATCTCTCCATCTCAGAGCGTAACTTTTCAAACACTTTGGGGTCAGTTGAAAGAAAATAGTAAAATCCTTGTTGATACCTCAAATGCTGTTGGAATAGCCGCTCCCGCACTCGGTAAGTCGCCTCTGGCCAGGCATAGTTTTGTCCGATGAAGTCAGTCGACGTGGCGCCGTGGTTATTGTTATCCACCTTATTTCCGCGAATAGTATCGAACTTGTCAAATACCGCGCTCCACCCGGTTTCGAGATATCGTTCAAGAAGAATGTACTGCTTTCGATCGTATCCAGCCGGTTTCGCAAACGGAATGCGATTGGAAGCTTCTTTGGTCAAGCATGTGCGAAAGGTGTAAGCTTGAATTCGGGAGTCGCCGCTGCCAATGGCCGGAAGGGGAGTTGGATCAATTCCGGGCAGAAGTCCGCTCTGATCGTCTTTCTCGCGGACGTAGGGATCGACCTGATGTTCGAACTGGTGTTTGTCACGAACCTGAACTCCGTCAATCGTTTCGTTGTACTGGCTATTGGCTTCTCGTCCGATGGTGTACTTCACGCCAGCTTTGGCCATGAGGTCGCC
>JBDUAM010000240.1:0-2157 GCA_040004655.1 Chthonomonadales bacterium
AAGCATATAAAGTACAAGTCCACCTGGCGTTGTGTACCAGCTATCTAGAAATCCTAATCGATGATTGCGCCCACCGAGAGCCGAGGCGGCTGCACGGCAAACATTGGTTTTCCCAGTTGAAGTGTCACCATATAGTTCGACTCCAAAATTTTGAATTGCCATAACGGTCTGGTCGAGGATCCGCAGCAGTGCCCCAACGAAGGGCAGGCAGAATATAACTTTAAGCAAATCTTGCCCGTCAAGGAATGGCGTCATCGCTTCTAGCCACTCAGCAAGCGTGCCCTTTGTTGAAGACTTGGCGTTCGGCGTGAACCGAATAATTACCTCTCGTTCTTCAAACCCTTCGGGACGCACGACAGTTCCATCGCCGTGAATGTAGATACCGTCGTAGTGCCCCTGATGCGTAGCAACAGTCGCCTGCTTGAAGTTTCTCCATTCCGTTATTTGATCACGCAGATTCGTCAACGTCTTTTGGTGCAAGATATTAACACCATACTCACTTGCAGTCTCCGCGGCAGCATTGCTGCCCAACCTAAAGTCGCGGGCTTGAATCCAGCAAGAGTTTTTAGAATCGGAGATCTCAAACCACTTACGGCTAAGCTGGTCTTCGATACCCTGCAGCACTCTAACCGTGCTTGTGTGCTCTTCGAATTCCCCGAATTCCCCTGCTTTTATATTATGGTTGTCTTTAGTCATTTGATGTCCTTTGTAGTGTTGGTTGATTTTCAATCGTAATCATCCACATGTCTTGGGGTTCAGGCGATAGACAGCCCAAACCCCGTGAACATGATCAGATGCGTATCAGGCGGTCCTTGGCCAGCTTAATGCCGTTGAGAAACAGCAAATCACCCATCCCATGTCTCGCCATAAAGTTGAGGAATTCTAGGTGCTGGGCTTCAGGCAAGCGTTGGCGATGGCGTGAGCGAAATACTTTGCCTTCAGCATTCACAAAGAGAGCGCGATAGGGCCACCATGATTGCAGGCAGTAGGTTATCCATTTAGCAAGATCCGTGAGGTCTTCCGTGATTGGCACATCTACAATCTGCAGCGGAGCTCGGATGTCATCGGTTTTCACTAAACCAAACCGGCCATAGAGGCCCCGCAGTTTGATGGCTTTTTCGCCAACTGCAATGCCATGGATATGGTGTTGATAGCGCTTGCCGTTCCATTCTCCGTGGAAACCCGAATAGATAAAGCCTGAAGCTTGAGCGACCCTCGCTCGTTCCAACCATCGCCGGAACTGAGCCTTGTACCGACGATTGTTGCATTCGCCCCAACTCAATTCGGGGACGGACCACATTTCGGGAACGCACGTAAAGGCGACAACTTCTTCGCCTGACTCGTGGGCTTCAACGACCAGACGCATGACTTCACCGCTGAGGCGAATGCGCCCCTGCCGCATATGAAATGATGACGCACATGTCAGGAGGTGTTCCTTTTTTAAATTGGCCTGATCAAGGAGCTCCGCCAGCGCGATTTCACTAACGCTACCCAGTTTCATGAGTTGCTGGGCGCGAAAGCTGTCTTCATTTCTGGCCGCAGCTATCGTTTCAAATGGAGGTTGGGCCGTGGCCAAAATCCTGCGCACATCGTGGCGTGACGAAGGCATGTGCAGCCGCAATGGGTTCAACCCATTGCGGTGCAGCGGACAACTAATGGTTTTCGCCATTTGCATCCTCCGTATTCTTTATGTCGGGAATATCCACGGCTGATGAATCAGCAGAAGTTTTTTGCGCCCTGCCTTCGGCGATGGCTGTTTCCTTTATACGTTCCTGCCGCCACTTTTCGGCCTTTTCCAAGGTACCAAAACGACTTCGACCAACCTTATAAGTCTCGAGGCGGCCACTGCTGACTTCTTTGTATCCCGTCGAATTGCCCACGTCTAAATAACTAAACAAGCGCTTTATTCTGAGGCTCTTATTGAGTGGGAGAGTAGGCGTGAAAAGGCTATCACCCTCTTCGGGTGTTTTCGGTTTAGACATAAATTTCTCCTATTGTGATTCCGACGTTATCCGTCGTTGTCCCAAGTAGTGCAGAAGAACTCGGTGATCTATCCGCTGCTAATAATTCGATTTGGGTTTTCGAAGCAGGAGGGGTTTTCCTCTAATGCACTAGGGTAAAATTCTTGATTGCAGCTTTAGGAGAAAGCTTTTCTTG
>JBDUAM010000540.1:0-2154 GCA_040004655.1 Chthonomonadales bacterium
CCGGAGGCGAGCACACAAGCATACACTAACCAGGAAGAGAAATTACACCACGATTCTGGACTTGACCCTGCCGCGGAACTTCGCCGGCTGAAGAGCACGTCAATTCCGCCCGTTCGCATCCGCCGCCATCGGATAAATTCATGACTGCCAATAATCTCTACGCCGTGATGAATCTCGGGATTTGTTTTGAACCGCACTTTGAACTGAACTCCTAGCAGACATCTCAGATAGACATTACGCCATCTCGCGTCCGCAGGATGCTAACTTATCCCTGCCAAGGACGATCTGTACCCGGTGCTGAATGCGCAATGTTTAAGCGACTTCTCTATAAGAACCCGATCTTCTTCCGGTATCCATTACCATAACCCTCATTGAAATGGCTCAACCAAAGGTGATACTTGTCTTCTGAAAGGTCAGTTTCCTCCGTGCCTATGCTTGGAGGATGCGACCTAAAGTTGTGCCGTGCGTTCTCAAAACGACCGTCATTGAACTTGGATCTGGAATTTGCGAATCAAAAAGATGGGTCGCACCCTGCTTGGATCCGCTTCGTCGCCTTTGTTTCGAATGGTAGACTTTGAATAGCGGCTGAATAGATTCGCTTGTCACAGAAGTCGTGTTCGAAGACCACGAAGTCTGTAAGGTTGCCGCAACACAGGATGTACCTGTGTGCCATTTTACCAATGACCTCTGGCAGTTACGCGCTTGAAAGCCATGGACGACGAAATGTGAGCGACAAATAGTCAGCAGTGCGACACGAGGTCTCCTGTTCGATTGTCACGCACCGTTTCTCGGCGTCATGACCAGGTGTCCCATCGCCTGTGGGCAAGTGTTTCCTTGCCTGCGCCCTGGCACAAAAAGCGTGCCGCGAAGTGATCCAGAATGAGAACAGGCAGGTCGGGGCGCAGATAAGAGGCGGGTCTCCAGTCGTATGTGTTGTCGGGGCGGCCGGCATTCAGATGTCCGGGCATCTTGTGGGTGTAGACGAAGACGCCCGGGTGCAGAAGTTCTCTGGCGGGAGCAGGCTGCCATAAAGAAAATACCGTCCCGTTGGCATACAGGGCGGTATTCGGACTCAGGCGGAAGCTTACAACGCCCGTGATGTGTCAAAGAATATCACTCCAGTGCTGAGCCGGAACCATGCGCACGAGATGTCCGACATTTACGGTGGCGATGACGATTTCAGTCTCTGGTAGCCCAAGTGTGAGCGCCTGCGCGGCCAGAATAACATCACCGTCGAGCGCCTTGTCACTGGCGGTAGGCTGCCCTTGTTGGCGGATCGTCGCCCACAGCTCGGCGGCCAATCGCATCATCGCCGTAGTGATCGCGAGATATTCGATTGCAGCCTCCATTGTGTCAAGACGCGCGACTCCCTGTACTTTATTGGCGCGCAGCAACTCCCGGCGTACCTCGTAATCTGCGATCTCCGGCGCTATCACCCGAGCGCCACTTCGGACGTGGTCGTCGAGCCACTTTTTGCAGGCCCGATTCTCAGGAGAGGATTTGGGGTTTGAGGCCATACCGAGCGGCCCAGTGTCAAGAACAATCGTCTTCATCAGAAGCGATTCCGTTCGCTTAAGCGATCTCCGTCAATCTTGGCCTTCAGGTACTCGAAGGTTTCACGCTGCTCATCTTCATCACCGAGGTCGTCAACGCTTGCGAGAAGGGCTAGCGAACGCGCTCGCTGTACGTCCTCAGTGCCCGGAATGGAGCGGGAAACAAGATTGAGCAGATATTCCTCAACCGGCACCCTATACTTAGCTGCTTCGGCCTGTACGCGCGCCTGTACGTGTGGCGGCAAATTAAGGGTTACAGTCACTGGCATGCTCTCCTTTCATATTAGGCTATTTGGCTCTTACTGTATGCCAGATCGAGATCCTTAGATGAGGAGGACGGCGTCTACCTCCTGATCGGCGACGAGAGCCCGGTTAGCAAGTCGGGCAAACAGACATATGGTGTCGGTCGGTTCTTCTCCTCGGTCTTGGGCAAAGTGATCCCAGCCGTGGCGGTTTTCTCGATTGCGATCGTTAACGTCAAGACCAGACAGGCTTATTCGCTTTCCACGGAGCAGATCGTTCGAACTACGGAAGAAAAGGAGCAGACCAAGAAACGCAAACTTCTGCGCAAACAGCACTCCCAAATTCCTGGTCCCAAGAG
>JBDUAM010000373.1:0-7154 GCA_040004655.1 Chthonomonadales bacterium
AAGAAGCTAACTAGATTTGAACAGAGATTGGTCTGCGGTTATGTTGCACCAGATTTGATGCTCTATCCTGACATGACTGGCGTCGAGAATCTTGAATTCTTTGCAAGTCTAAAGGGAGTTTCTATTAACTTCGACGTTCTTCATCAGATTCTCACGAGAGTCGGGTTAATTGGTCGAGGAAGAGATATGGTTCGTGGATACTCCTCGGGAATGCGGCAACGACTAAAGTATGCGATAGCGTTGCTCGGTAATCCAGAAGTTCTCGCTTTGGATGAACCGACGGCCAACCTCGACTCCGAAGGGCTATTGGTAGTTGAGTCCATCGTACAGGAGTGGCGCCATAAAGGCATCTTGATCGTCGGTACAAATGAAGAGGTTGAGCGTACATGGGGTGACACTGTCATCTCATTGGAACGAATGAATCGTACGTCATGACACCCCAGAACCCTGTTCAACAGGCTGTGGCCGTATTTCGCAAAGACCTGCGAATGGAGCTTCGCAACAGGGGATCGTTGAACGCTATCCTCCTGTTCTCGGTAATTTCATTAATAGTAATGGCCTTTGGCGTTGGGAACTTGGAGATCATTGCCCACCTGAAAGCCGGACTGCTGTGGGTTGTGCTTTTCTTTGCGGCTTTCTCCGGGTTGTCGCACGTATTCGTTCAAGAAGAGGAGACGGGTACGTCCCTCGCGCTGAAGATGCATGCGAGACCCGAGTCCGTTTACGCAGGTAAGGCTGCGTTCAACTTGGTGTTAACATTCGGGATAGCGGTGATTGTAGTTCCGATCTTTGTGATCATGCTGAAACTGCCGACCGAAAAGCCGATAGCCTTGGCAGCCGTGATCATTAGCGGACTTTTCGCGCTTAGTAGCGGAGCAAGCGCCGTGGCCGCAATTATTTCGCAGAGCCGTGGCAAAGGTGCGATCTTTGGCGCAATTGGATTTCCGATCCTGCTGCCTGCCCTTATGGTGGGGGTTCGGGCCACGCAGATTGCTGTAACATCAAGCGATGAATCGGTTGTTCGGACGGTTTTCGGGCTGGTTGCATTCGGCGTGATGATTACCACTGTCGCGGCCGCGCTATTCCCGATCCTCTGGGATGACTAATACGCAACACCAAATGTAACTTAAGGTAATAACAGGTGACTAAAATAGTATGGCTGTAGGCAACGCCCCAAACTCACAACTTAATAATGTAAACTCTTCCATTCCCGGACTCTGGTGGAAGATTTTGACCGGAATTGGGATGACCCTGACCATTCTGGCTGTTTATCTCGTGGTGGGTCCTGTTCTGAATAAGGTTGGACAACCGTTTTATACGCTCGGCGGGCATGGAGCGAAAGTCATCTTCTTCCACGTGCCTTGTGCGTGGTTAGGGTCCCAGTGCTACATTATTGGCGCCTGTTACGCGGTCAGTTACCTGCGAGCACGGGCTCGAGGCGAACGGTTCGCAATGGTTGAGGCGGATCTGAAAAATGCAGTTGCCATGGAATTGGGACTTCTGTTCTCGGTACTTGCAACTATCACGGGAATGGTATTCGCAAAGAATGAGTGGGGCGCCTATTGGAACTGGGACCCGCGTCAAACATCCATCCTGATCATTATGTTCCTCTTTGCAGCCTATGTGGCGCTTCGAGGAATTGTCGCTGATCCAGATTTGCGAGCTCGACAGGGTGCTGTATACACTCTTGTTGCGGTAGTACCAGGCATATTTCTCTACTTCATTCTCCCAAGAATTGTTGGGGATACGATGCACGCAGAACCTAACAAAGCGCTGATTGGTAGGCAGATTTCAGGGAATTACATGTACACCATGTATGGACTTACGTTGCCCTCGTTTATCATGCTTTTTGTCTGGATGTTCCAGTTGAGGCTTCGACAAATGAAATTAGAGTTGCGGAAGTCGGCTTAAAGGCGTAGAATAAGTTTATCCTGATGCAATTCCATTGCGATCAGGGTCAAGGATTGTAAATGGAACCGAAGATGTTTACTCTGGCGCTTGCGCCTTTAATTGTGTGGTTAGGGATTTTCTGGTATCTCAACATGATTGACAGGAAGCTGTCAAAACTTGAGGCTGGAAAGGATCGGGATGAATTATGAAACCTGCATATTGGATTGCCTTTCTTGTCGTGGGCGCATGTATGTTTATCAGCCTCTATGCGTTTAGCGATGCAATGGCACAGCATACGACAATCTCTCAGGCAGTTGCGAAGCCGGGTGTTATGCTTCAGGTCCCCGGCAAAATCATAAAGGAGACTGTACAGTACGATTCGTTAAAGGGTCGATTGCAGTTCAACATCTCCGAGCCAAATGATCCTACGAAGGTTATGACGATCGTCTATTCCGAGCCAAAACCTGAGAATTTTGATGCGGCAACGTCTGTCGAAGCGGTTGGTGAATACAGAGATGGCGCATTCCATGCCAAGAACCTCCTGGTTAAGTGCCCGAGCAAGTATAACGACGACAAGCCAGCGAAAACCGCCGGAACGTACTAAAGTCGAACCGTTGCAGCTAATCGTTTCACGAGGATAGGTTTTTGGATATCGGCAGGTATGCAGTTGATTTCGGACTTTTCGCGGCAGTTGTCGCGATTGTTCTCTACATAGTCTCGCACTGGGGCAACCGCAAGTTGCTGCTCGGAGCGAGAGCTGCTTTCTTTACGGCAGCAATCTGTGTTGTAATGAGTTTTCTTCGATTGATGTGGCTCGTTTATCATCAACGGTACGACGTCAAATATGTTTTTGAGTACTCCTCACCGGACCTGCAATTCCCCTGGACAATTGCGGCAACATGGGCAGGACAAGAAGGTAGTTTTCTCCTCTGGGCTTTCTGGACCAGCATCATCGGCGGAATGATCGCGCTCAAGGCTGGCAAGTGGGAGAATCGGGTCATGCCGATTTACACCACGGTGCTGGTGTTTCTGCTTGGCATTTTGGCCTGGTTAAGCCCGTTCGTAATTCAAACACGAGCCAGTCTTGCGGGATACCCACCAGAATTTCCCTGGCCGCCGACTTTTGGTCGAGGATTGCATCCATCCCTGCAAAATATATGGATGGCGATTCATCCGCCAACGATTTTCTTCGGATTTGCCAGCCTTGCGGTACCGTTCTGTTATGCCATTGCAGCCATGCTCTGGAGAGAGTACGAATCCTGGGCTCCTCGGGTCATGCCGTATGTGTTGATGACGGTGGGAACTCTCGGCGTTGGGCTATTCATGGGCGGTTACTGGGCCTATGAAACACAGGGCTGGCACGGTTTCTGGGGCTGGGACCCGGTAGAGAACGCAAGTCTCTTCCCGTGGCTTGGCGCGCTTGGTTTACTCCACGGATTAGTTGTGCAGAAATCTCGCGGTGGGATGGGTCGAACCAATATTTTCCTAGCGATCATGGCGTGGCTAGCATTCCTTTGGGGGACTTACCTGACCCGTTCTGGAGTGCTCAGCAATTTCTCAGTCCACTCTTTTGTATCTCTCGCAAGTCAACCCCTTGATCTCATCAAGTTGATGATCGGCGGATACGGCGCGGTAGGATTGGTACTGTTGATCATCAATTGGAAGAAGATTCCGGGCAAACCGATATCTGATAGCGCACTTTCCCGCGACACAGCGATGGTACTTGCCGTGAGCTTGATGATGGCTACAGCATTAGTTGTTGGAATTGCAACATCGTGGCCACTTATTTCGCGTTTGTCCTTCGTTAAGGTCATTCCGATTCTATCCAAGTATTATGCTGCAGGCGGGCTGGCCGCACAGCCTATTTTCTACAACAGGTTGAGTTCAGTAATCCTAATTCCCACATTGTTGGCGCTTGGATCGGTACCGTTTCTGGCATGGCACAAGACCAATGGTGAGAAGTTCCTGTCAAGGGCAATTCTCCCATGGATTATGGCTGTCGCGTGTGGCTTCGGCGTAGTATATTTCACCCTCAGCGAAGCGAGTTCTGGGTTCAATCCAGAACCACCTGGAACTCCAGGATTTATTCCCGGCACGCCACGAATGCTGGTTGTAGCTATAGCAACTCTAGGGTTGTTTGCTGCATTTAGCAATATCATGCTTGCCTACAAAGTTCTACGTACGCGTGGTCGCATTACAATGGGCGGCTGGTTGGCACATGTAGGTATCGGTTTATTGATTTTCGGTACGGTCATTACTAACGTCTATGAGAAGACAGATAGCGTTGTAGTAATTGAGGGCGAACCCGCAGCGGAGACTAAATTTGGTTACTCGCTTGAATATGCCGGCTGGTCCAGTGATCCAACTCAAAAATTGTTGGATGAAGCTACGGATCCTACCGAGCAAGATAAACTAAAAAGGAAACTTGGAGAAGAGTGGCGACACTCCGATCATGCCTTAAAGCTCAAAGTTACCAACCTTCGAGCAGGTCAGGGGATTGTTCACGCTGATGACGGTTCAAAATCGGTCACGCCGTCGGGTGACTCATTTATGGTTGAGGCTCGCGTTTTCTTCAACAACATGAAGTTGGCCGATGACAAACAATCTGAGTTCATGACATGGCCATACATTCATCAGGAAGCGTTTAGAGATGTTTACGTGACTTGTGCGAATGATCCTAAGCAGTGTCGACCCGCTACTATCATCACACCTGGCGAAAGCCGACCCATTACCTATCTGTACGACAACATGGTGGTTATGCCGACTAAGTACACAGTAAAGTACAATCGATTCTTCATGGAAGGTCAGCCTGGCATGAAAGGTACAGTGATGCGGGCAGAACTGGAAGTTACGTCTCCGGACGGCAGGACGGCCATTGTCACGCCAGGCCTTCGTATCGGTGGGCCAAACGGTCCAGAGTCTGTGGTGGCTCTTATCCCCGGAATGCAAGGCGCTGTCACTTTGAAGACTACAATGAACGTGTCAAACAAACAGATTCATCCAGAATTTGAGTTTCCGGATGCCAGTACCCGCTGGATTATCCCGATGCAGGTGACAAACAAGCCGCTGATCAATTTTGTGTGGCTCGGCGTTCTGGTAATGGGGACTGGTATCTTTGTCGCGATGATCCGGCGGTCCCTGGAGAACCGCAAGGGACTGGTTATGGAAAGCGCCACAAACGGGTAAATACCTGCATTAAGAAAAAAGGAACCGGCAAATTGCCGGTTCCTTTTTCACGTTTATTTGCCGCAACCTACCAGCGTTCTGCGATTGCCTTACCCTGTAAGAAGAGCTGTAAGTAATCTCGACCACCGGCCTTGCTGTCCGTTCCACTCATGTTGAACCCACCGAAAGGTTGTACATCGACCAATGCGCCCGTGCATTTGCGATTAAGGTAGAGGTTGCCAACATGGAAGTCGAGCCGAGCTCTCTCAAGGTGTTCACGCTTGCGGGAATAAAGGGCGCCGGTCAATCCATACTCGGTCCCGTTGGCAATCTGAAGTGCGTGCTCAAAGTCCTTTGCACGAATTACGCTTAGAACTGGACCAAATATCTCTTCCTGTGCAATTCGGGCGTTCTCATGGACATCGGCAAATATAGTTGGTCGAACGAAACAGCCACCGTTGAAGGCTGGATCCACTTTGCCACCCAAAACCATTCGGCCCTCAGATGCCCCGATCTCAATGTATGAATTGATTTTAGTCAAGCTCTCATCGTCGATAACCGCGGTAATCTGGAAATCTTCGGTAGTTGGATCACCCATTTTCAACTGGCTTGCGCGCTCCACCACTTTGGCTAATAATTGATCATATATCGCATCGTGTGCAACAAGTCGAGAACAGGCGGAGCACTTCTGGCCCTGGAAGCCAAACGCGGCCGCAACTACTCCTTCTGCAGCGGCGTCGATGTCCGCATCCTCATCGACAACAATACAGTCCTTGCCGCCCATCTCAAGTACTGTTCGCTTTATCCACTTCTGACCCGATACGGTCTTCGCGGCCTTCTCGTGAATGTGCAGTCCAACGGATCGCGAGCCAGTGAAACATATAATTCTGGTCAGCGGATGACCTGTAAGGATTTCGCCGACCTCTTCGCCAATACCGGGCAGGAAGTTTACTACACCTGCTGGGAAACGTGCCTCTTGGAGCACTTCATAAAACTTCGCGGCAATCACCATGCTGGTTTCCGCAGGTTTGGTAATGACCGGATTTCCCGTAACGGCTGCCGCACATGTCATTCCAGCCATAATGGCCAGTGGGAAATTCCAGGGGCTGATAACGGCGCAGACGCCCATCGGCATGTAACGCAGTTCGTTTTCTTCACCGGGAACGGGCGTAACCGGATGGCCGCCCTGCAGTCGCATCATCTCGCGAGCATAGAACTCCAGAAAATCGATGCACTCAGCAACATCGGCATAGGCTTCAATCCAGCTCTTGCTGACTTCATAGACCATCCATGCGGAAAATTCGTAATATCGTCGCTTAATGATCGCTGCAACCCGAAGCAAGTACCTGGCCCGGACCTCTGCAGAGACATGACTCCAGTCGTAAAAGGCGGCATAAGCGGCTTCAATCGCCTCTTCGGCCAATTCAGCGGTGCATTTGGTCACTCGACCAACCACCTGACTTCGGTTGGCTGGATTGAAAGACGTGATGTACTCGCCATTGTCAATGGACTTACCAGCGATGTAAGCAGGATAATCTTTGCCGAGGTGTTCCTTAACAAACGCAAGGGCTTCAAGCATTTTTGCGCGAGGTTCCGGTTTGCTAAAATCTACGTAAGTTTCTGGCTGATATGGCATCAACATGCAATTCGTCTCCGGGATTAAGTTTGATAATTGAGATTATACCTGCGGGCTGACGCTCGGAATTGCGATATAATAGAAGCATCAACGGGTTACCCGGCCGTAACATCGGTGCCTCTTCGTACTCAAAAAGTAGTATAGGGTATTGAACCCTCCGGGAGAAAAGCATGTCTGAATTTGACCATAGGCCTAGAGTAGAAGACCTACTCTTAAGTCGACGTGAATTGCTGGGCCGAATAGGTGGCGGAATGGCCGCACTTGGTCTGGCATCCGTCCTTGGTGGCGAGAGTACTGCGAACGCTTCTCCTTTGACTGCCGCACGTAATTTGAATCCTCTTGCTGTAAAACAGCCGCATTTCCCGGTCAAGGCAAAGCGCATAATCTTTCTATTTGCTAATGGTGGGCCGTCACACGTTGATACCTTTGATCCCAAGCCGATGCTAACCAAATACCATGGTCA
>JBDUAM010000531.1:0-7139 GCA_040004655.1 Chthonomonadales bacterium
GTTCGATAACAAAGTGATGACGTGGTACGAGCCGGGGCCTGATCCCACTCAACCCTGGATCCAGCACAAGATCGGCGTCGACGGACAGCCGGGTGTTAATCGATTCTCGCATGGCCTTGGCGTTGGTGACATCAATGGCGATGGGCATCCGGATGTAATTACCACCGAGGGCTATTACGAAGCTCCGGCCGATCCTCGCACGGGTCCGTGGAAGTTTATTCCGATGAAACTCGGTCCTGAATGCGCGCAGATGCAGGTCTACGACGTCAACAAAGATGGTCTGGCCGACATCGTCTCGTCGTCTTCGCACAACATCGGTATCTGGTGGCATGAGCAGAAGAAGGGCGCGAATGGAATGGAGTTCGAGCGTCATCTGATCGACGACAGCTTCTCCCAATCCCACTCGCTGGTGATGGCGGATATCAACAAAGATGGCGCCATGGACTTCGTAACCGGCAAGCGATTCTGGGCACATGGCCCAACCGGGGACGTAAACCCGAGTGACCCAGCGGTCATCTACTGGTACGAGCTAAAACGCAAAGCTGGAACAGTGGAGTTCATTCGACATCAAGTCGACAATGACTCTGGCGTAGGCACACAATTCCAGGTGATTGACGTGAACAAAGACGGACTGCTGGACATCGTTACCGCAAATAAGAAGGGTGTGTTTGTCTTCCTTCAAGAACGGCACAAGAAGTAACAAAATGGGGTGAGCGGAAATGTCCGCCCACCCCATTATCCAATGACATTAGCCGGCCGTTACGAATCTGCGTTACCCCCGTAAGTACAGGGAGTCGGGTCAGCCATCGGAGAGAGTGACAACTGATAGTTGTACTCCCGACACTGTGATTGCAATTGTTTGAGGTGAGTAGATGTAGACGCCCACATGCGATCCATTACCGGGTCGTCATTAATGCGTTGCGTTCCCTCTTCCAACAGTGTCGAACGATTGATTCTCGCTACTCCCGCGCCGTAAACACACAGGTAAGATACAATCGCAACGTTCAGTGCGATTTTCCCCGTTAGCGGTTTCTTTCTGTGCGCCCATTCCAATATGCTTATGGGCCCCACGGTAAAGAAAAGTTTGGCCAGAATAAACGCCGCAACTCCTCTCGCCAGAAACATCGACATTAAAGGGTTGGCTTCATCTGCTCCATATTTTTTCAGCAGACAGATGGTGGTAATAAGATCGGCCAGACAGAAGAATGCGAGTACCCATGTTTGCTTGGACAATTTGGACAGCTGCAACTTGAACATTGTGATCTCCCGTGATCCCGATGCGTCAGCAGGTTCCGCAAGGGCTTGCATAGTTTCTTGTAATTGACCGAGCTCTGCTGTTCCCGGTTTGCATGTGGCCAATCCACTTGCTGATACTCGTCTGACGGTGCATTGCAGGCCATTCCGCGAATTCTGCACGAACATATGATGTTAAGGTTTCACACCTGTTTGAGGATAGAACTTCGTGCACGCACTACAAACTATCGAATATAAATTCCGTAGGTTTCAATTCTGCGACACATTTCACAACAAGTTAATCTTTGACAAAGAGGTCCAAAATAGACAAAAAGAGACCGGGTGTCCTTGCGGACATCCGGTCTCTATCTTTGGCCTGGGCAGAACATTTTTACGGATTAGATGGTTCCGTTAATCTCCACTCTTGCCGCAGTTATGGTTTTGGCAATCGGATCAAACGTTCCGACAACCTCAACCTTTACGCCCGCAACAACATCCGCAATGGAAGCAGAGGTTGCACCACGTTTGTGGAATACGGTGGAGTTGGTGTAGATCACGTGAATAGTCGCTCCTGGCAGTTGGAAGTGTTCAATCTCATGGATGGTCACTTCGAAGTAGCTGGATACTGTGTTCACGGACTTCACGACACCCTCAAGCCCGCTTCTGTGGTGGTCGGAATGTCCACCGCCGCCATTGTTGTCGCCGTGGTCATCATCCTCACTGTCGGAGGTGTCATTGACCTTGATCGTGGTAGCGGTTAGTATCTGCGTGGTGGGATCGAACGTACCCTTCACCTCCACGTTTTGACCATTCGCAAGGACACCGGTCGCGCCGGTCGAGTCACTCATGACGACGGTATTAGAGTTGATCGCGATATTCAATGTTTTGGTACCACGAACAATCTGGAATGAAGATCCGGCTACGAGATTTGAAACGACGCCCTCATATTCGCCTCTCTTGGTTTTCAGGTTGAATTCGCCTTCATCTCCCTGTTTGCACGAAGGCACGATCTTGCCCGTAATCAACTGGAAAGCGGCAAGGTCAAAGTCAACGATAACCTTGTTGGTAGTTCCTGCTGTAATATTGGTATTCATGTTGACTGTGATCGCAACCTGTCCGCCGGATTGTACGCCTACGTTTGGCGCCACTGCAATGCTCTGGCTGACGGTTCCACCACTTGGGACAACGGTAAAGTGGTCTCCAAATGTGATCTTAGCTTTAGAATACTTTCCGACGGGGATACTTGCGGTGTTCAGAAGCTGGGCGACGGTTGAAAGATCGGCGAGGTTCACCTGAATCCCTGTTGCGCTGGAATAGACGTTGGTAAAAGTTGAGCTGCCATCAGCTTGAAGGTCAATTGAGAAGAGAGTCACCCAAACCTGGCTATAGAGATCACCAAAGCCGTCTGTAACAAATACATTTGTTGGTGCGCTGCGTGTTGATGAGCCACCAGAACCAGATCCACCACCGCAGCCCACCAATCCGATGCCCAATGCTGCCGATAAAGCCAGCATTGAAAACAAACTCGATTTCCTTTTCATAACTTCACTCTCCGATATTCTAATCGTAGCAGGATACAGGCGGTCACAGAAATAGGAGCCCGCTTCCTGCATCTTGGCTTGCGATTGAATTGACCTGCGGAACCGTGAAGACCGAGGGGGGAGCGGAATTCGGCGGAGTATCTCATACAATCACCTTTTTAGACTACTTCTTTCTATAGAATTGTTCCGCAGATCTGTACGTAAATCCATCGAATGGTGGATCGATTCCAGGTTACAACATCTTTAGGAGTAGGCCTTTGATTTTCGCAACGCGAGATGAAAAAGAGGAAACACGAGCAATCCGAGCAATCCATTCAGAACCGATTCGACGACAATCCCTGTGAACCACCGTATGACAGCGGGTTGCGGCGCGACGACAAAAAAGAGCGTCTCCGCTGCAAGGGTCCCGCCAGCTGCCGTAAGGCAAGCGATGGCGATGTTGTCTCGAAAGATTCGCTCTTCCATCGAACCAATGACGAAGCCAGCTATCACCCGCGTCACGATGATGGAACCTACGTATCTAACCGCGAACGAGGCCTCCAGAATTCCCATCAGCAAACCCAGACGACAGCCTTGAACCGCTCCGCCGTAAAGAGATGCAACAAGTAGGCCAGTGAGCGAGAGGTTGGCATAATGCCCACGAATATGGAGTATGGGTCCGATGGCGATCTGCACCAGAAAGAGAAACAAAAGCACGCCGACAATTCGAAACGATCGCTGATTGTCGCTCATCTTAGGATGAAGACTTCTTCCAGATGGTCCAGTGCGACTGCAGGCTTTACCGTGATGATGCGATCTGATCCGGAGGCGTCACTCTTGATGTGGCTGATCGAGCCGATGACAATCCCTTTAGGAAAAACGCCAAGAGGTCCGCCCATGCCGGAGGTGATAATTTCATCGCCGACCTTCACGTCAGCGTCTTTGGCGAGATAGTTCAGGTTGAGGGAGGCGGAGCCATTGCCCTTCACCACACCAACTGCCCGCGACTCGGCCCGCTGGACCATAGCGCCCACGGCCGCGCCCGTATCGGTTATCAGGAGGACGGCAGAGGTTGTGGAGGAGACATCATAAACCTGACCGATGAGCCCCTCAGCGGATACAACCACGTTGTGAATGTCCACACCGTCGCGCGAACCCCGAGAGATGATGATGGTCTCAAATTTGGGGAAGGGATGACGGGAGACGACTTCCGCGGCGAGACGCGGTTGCTTGGGGTCGTTGGCAAATCCAAGTTGCTTGCGCAGTCGATCATTAGCGATGATGGCTTCGCGGTTGGCGTTGGCCTGTTCGAGTAGTGCGCCGTTTTCGCGCTTGAGTCGGGCGTTTTCTTCTGCCACGCCTTTGCCTGCGAATATCCAGCCGGTCTGGCGCGCAATCCATCCGCCTGTTGCAGAGATGGCGTTTGCAAATGGGGTGGTGACAGTGCGAATTGTGTTGGTGATGATATCAGATCTGCCCCGACTGGTCTGGTAGTTGTGCCAGACGCCAAGCAGAATTCCGATGATAATGCAGGAGGCGACAGCAATCAGGCGTCGACGTTGTGATTCGCGGTCAATTGGCAGCATCAGCTGCTCTTCAGTACCTTGCGCAGTTGCGGGTTCGTATTGAGTTCGTCCAAAACCTTGCCAGTGCCAATTACCACACAGGATAGAGGATCCTGCGCGATGTGAACGGGCATGGAGGTTTCGCGTGCCAGGAGTTCGTCCAGTCCATCGAGAAGTGCGCCGCCACCAGCAAGAACAATTCCACGCTCCATAATGTCGGCAGCAAGTTCTGGCGGACAGGTTTCGAGGGTGACCTTCACTGCTTCCACAATGGCGTTCAGGGGTTCCTGAATGGCCTCTCGCACTTCTTCTGAAGTAATGGTTGCACTGCGTGGCAGTCCGGTGATAAGGTCACGGCCACGCACCTGCATGGTGCGAACCTGAGCGCGAGGGAAGGCAGAACCAATCTCAAACTTGGCATCTTCTGCGGTACGGTCTCCGATATAAAGATTGTAAGTTCGGCGGACGTAGGCGATGATCGCTTCGTCCAACTCATCCCCTGCGATTCGCACGGAACGACTGGTGACTATTCCGGACAGGGAGATGACTGCCACTTCCGTCGTTCCACCACCAATATCCACAATCATGGATCCAGTCGGTTCGACGATAGGTAGTCCGGCGCCGATTGCAGCGGCCATCGGCTCTTCAATCAAGTAGGCTTCTTTGGCGCCTGCTTTGTGGGCGGCTTCCAACACAGCTCGACGCTCGACTTCCGTGACGCCACTTGGAATTCCAACCACAACCCGAGGCGCGGCAAACATGGACTTTTTCTGGACTTTATTAATAAAATAGCGCAGCATCGCTTCCGTCTGGTCGTAATCAGCGATTACACCATCCTTGAGCGGTCGAATAGCGACAATGTTGCCTGGCGTTCGACCGAGCATACGCTTGGCCTCTTCGCCGACAGCAAGGACCTTGCGTTTGTTATCGCGATCAATCGCCACCACGCTGGGCTCGCGTAGCAGAATGCCCTTTCCCTGCACGTGTACCAGCGTGTTCGCGGTGCCGAGGTCAATCCCCATATCCCGTGAAAAGCGCCCGAAAAGGCCGCCCAAAAAGCTCATCTATACTATTCTCTCTATATCGAATGGATGCTGATCTGGATATTGAAACGCGGCAGAAATTGTTGGTCCGCATCCCGCGGTCCACCTGTTACAGAATTGATCGGTCTACCTGAAGTGCGGAGTCACTACTATAGCACAAATCGACCGGGGAAATTAGTCGAGCGCAGCCAAATCCTTCTATTTGCGGCACCATCCGCGAGGCAAGTTGGCCGACAAATTCGTTACAAATTGAGCAGATTAGCGCACCTGTCATTTGCCAGGCAAACATATAATTTACTTATCTTCGATTGCAATTGTTGACAACAATATCTTAACATGATACAATGCCGCCGATGGCACATTGCCATTCAGCGTCAATGGTTGACGCTGCACGCTGTATTGTAAGAATGCAAGGAGGTTCTACGTCTATGGAGACTGGAAAAGTTAAGTGGTTCAATGACGCCAAAGGTTATGGCTTTATTGAAACCTCGGAGGGTAAGGATATCTTTGTTCACTTCTCAGCCATTGAGAAAGATGGATTTAAGACCCTCGCCGAAGGTCAGCAGGTCACTTTTGATGTTGTTGACGGTGCAAAAGGACCGCAGGCGGCAAACGTTCAGGGAGCCGCTTAGGCCCTCAATACCGGATGTTTGAGCAAGTAATTGGACTCTGGCGCACACTGATCTGCAATTATACTTATTTTAGCGTTCCCCCGAAGCGCGATGTCGCATTGCTGTTGCAAGAGCGGAATGATTTAAACGGTGACCTAACCATTCAACTGGAGAAGTCACTGTTTTTTTGTGTCAACTATAACGGAGCGTTTTTAATAATTGTTGACGCTCGAGGATAGGCAACAGGGGTAGTCCTGATCTTCTCCACCAGCACGATCTTACGATGGATTTCCGTGCCTGGTAGATCGTAAGAGATCAACTTCGGTCGACCGCCGCCGAGAACCTGGATTCCCTTTTCTGACTTTGCAAGCTCGTCCTCTACCGTTTCGCCTTTCAGGGCGACCAGTTTGCCTCCGGTTTTGAGCAGCGGCAAACACCATTCCGATAACGATGGCATGGCGGTCACGGCCCGAGCGGTCACGATGTCAAATCTCTGTCGATACTCGGGGTCGCGTCCGATCTCCTCGGCGCGACCATGCAGAGTTCGAATCGACTTGAGGCGAAGTTTTGCAATCACCTCGTCGAGAAAAGTAAGCTTCTTGCGCGTCGAATCCAGCAGCGTGATGTCCCACTGCGGAAAAACGATCTTGAGGATCACCCCGGGGATACCTGCGCCCGTACCGACGTCAATTACTTTCGCTTCGGCGATAGTTGGAATCGCCTTCACTATAGCCAGCGAATCAAGGGCCTGCAGAGTATCGAAATCTTCCCGTGAAATTCGTGTCAGATTGAGTACCTGATTCTTTTCCTCAAGCAAGTCTGCATATTCATTCAAGAGGCGGACCTTATTGTCAGAAAGCGAAATGCCGAGTTCAGCTACGGCTTGAATGAACTCCACTATGGCAACTCGCTCACAGTGAGGCTGGTCTTGGCCTTCTCCTGGCCCCGGACCACAATCAGTTCCACTTTTTGTCCGATCTTCAATTTTCGCTCGACATTCTTCAAATCTTCATCGGTGGCAACTACCTGGCCAGCCACAGAGACAATGATGTCGCCGCGCTGAATAGATGCCTCAACAGCCGGTCCACCTCGGTAGAGGTTAGTGACGACTGCTCCTTTAACGTCCGCGAGGCCGTACCTTTGAACTAAGAAGTCGTTATTACCGGT
>JBDUAM010000296.1:0-23613 GCA_040004655.1 Chthonomonadales bacterium
GTTTGGTGTATTCGAGCTGCGCTTGATGCCGAATAAATTCCGCCATCCGCTGCAATACCGCCACTTCCAGATGAGGATTGAGGTCAATCGGTGTGAAATCCTGTTCATCAAGAATCGCTGCGAGAGCCTGCTGGTCATTGAGGCCCCGGCGAGTCAATCTTCTGATCCAGCCAGACGGAGTTGCAAGCGCGCCGAACGTTGAGGCCCGTTCCTCTATCTTCGCGTATGCATCGGATTCGCCTTTTGGATCGGTCTCCTCAAGTTTCTTCAATTTCTGAGCCAGAGCAAGCGCGCGATTAATTGCCACCGACATGCTCTCGGTGCCCTGGGCATCTGATTCTGTAAGTTCGGCGGCATTCTTCACGACAAAACTATGGGCGAGATTCTGAAGCCATGGTCGTTCGCGGGCAAGGACGCGTGCGTTTGGTTCGATGAGAATGGATTTGCCGGCCCTATCGACCTCCCGAAATTGTACGTCGAGGGCCTTTGCCAGGACGGCAGAGGCGCTCTCAAATGTTCGGTTCTTCAAGCGTACAACGGCGGCATGGGATTTGAGGGCGCGGGCTACACCAACGTGACGATCAGCATTGGAAAGTAGGTCGGCGAGCTGGGCGTAAGAGTAAGCCCCGGCGGGAATGGTGATCAAGGCAAGTGCTGGTGACGGGGGCGCAACAGCAGGTTTGTTGGCGCCCTGCTGCAGCCCGACGGCAGCGACCAATGAGAAGAGAAAGAGAGTTTTCAAGACTACCCTCTCTTTTTGTTGGTCTTACTCCGGGACCCAAATGTAGTTGTATCTATTGCAGACCGCGGCGCGTCAATTAATCGGCGGACTACTACCTCAGTGCGATGGTAGAGCAGATGTTTGCCTACTCCCCCGTCTTGCGCTTCCATTGTCGCGCCGTTGCCAACATAGATAGCGCAGTGACCGGGAAATACCAGCACATCGCCGTACCGTAACTCATCATGTACCACAACGCCCTGTCGACAGGTTCGCAGGTAATCCGAGCCATGATCGAGCGTGATACCGGCGGCGCGATAGGCCTGCATGACAAATCCTGAACAGTCGACCCCCGTAGACTTACTCACGCCGCCATATTTGTAGGGAGCGCCCAGCCATGAATTCATCTCCGCGCCGAGCTTTTGACATGCGACGTTGAATGGAAGATCTCGCTCCGAACCGTAAGCAATGCGAATAAATCCGTCAAATCCGAGCGCAGGATCAGGCTTTCCATCTGGTTGAATATGCCGGATTCCACTGTTCGTAAACGCCCATAGGCCCGACTCGTCAGCGGCGATACTGGAAACCGTGAGATCCTTCAGGTTCCATGCGAGAAATGCATGAGCGGAGTGGGTCGTGTCGTTAAACCGTACGATGCTGCCACCGAGAATGGCCCACTGATCATCGCCGCTGCGGCAAAGTTTGGTTGGTTGCGCCATCAACGTGTTGCGGACGATGTCTGGAACCAGCTTTTCGTCTGGAAGCTGAGCGGCCACCTTCTCCATCGTAGCGGAATCCGCAAACTTGATATTGGAATCGTGGAAATTAATTTCCATTCCAGCGGTTCCGCGTACGAGAATAGCTCGATCTGCATCTGGCATCATCAATCGATCCCGCGACAGGTTGCCGCTGCCCGTGAGGTCTATGCCGTGTACCATCGTATCGTCTCGATCGACCCAGTAGAGTGTGTTATTGGGTCGATTGGTGACCGCGTCTGTCGATTCGGATGTCACAACCCAGCAAACTCGTGATCCGGAGGTCGCCAGTCCGAGGGTTCGGCCTGGGGTGATCGGTGTGAATTCCTTAAGTGCGGGAACTTTAAGGTCGACCAGCGTGATGGAGCCGTCTGGTCGTGCGAGCACGAGGGACCCGGGTGCTGTTGCCATATAGGTGACGGGTCGAAGCGCGGCCTGCTTAAGAATTGCAGACTGGGTGTCCGCAACTGCAGACCTGCCCAGAGCGAGAAAAATAGAGATTATGAAAACGGATCGGCGCAATTAAACGCTCCTGAAGAATTTTGACAACGACTATAGAATTAATTCGCTACCGTTGCGAACAATCCTTCTAACATCTTACCAGCGAAAATAGTGATTTCCTGAATGATCGAGAACTATTCGCACAACGTAAATCCCAAGATAGACAATTCCTGCACCAATTTGTCGACTTCGGGGCCGAAAGAACGTTGCGAATGCCTCCCCCATCCGGCGGATGAAACCTACTTTTGAACCAAGAAGCCAGTAGAGAATGGCGCCAGCGCAAACGAGAAAGAGTGGAATTCCGAGAGGGTGGAATTGAAACGAAAGTTCCAGGTTACCGAGCCAGATTGATTGCAGACTGCGGGTGATTCCGCATCCCGGGCAGGGCATGTGGAAAAGTGTTCGGGAGAGACAAACGGGTCCGTTGGCATGAAAATGGGCCGTGACGAGAGTAAAACCCAGTGTCACGGCCCCACAGAACAAGACGGCCTTATTGATCGGATGGTACATCCTACGTGTGAATTCTGCCTGCACAAGTCTACTTCCGATCCGTGAGTACTTGAAATGGCTAGACTATTTGGCTGCGCCAGCGGCCATCAGCGCTATGCCCCCAATAGCGCAGAGAATATCCGCGGCAATGATTTGCCATTTGTACTCATGCTCAAACTCCACCAGAGCATAATAAAGAGCATAAAATCCGCAGACAATACAGAGGATCCCTTTCCAGACCTCATTCTTGAATGCGTCAATCAGGATAAAAATTCCACAGCCAAAAGACACCAGGTAAAGCAAGCCACCAAGAGCTACAAGCATATCTGACCTCCTCTTTCGAATCTAAAATTGACCAGCCAACGATAATTACCAAAATCCTTTCAACAACTCGCCTGCAAATTCCTACTTTGCAGGGCAGATTAATTGCAATTTTGCCAGACACGAATAAAGACGGCTGGGATCGTGAGGTCCCGCCGTCTTTTCCAATCAATTGCCGCTATTCCCGACCTTGCTTGAGAGAGAAACTTACTTATTGCTGCGCTTTCGCATCGTGAGGCCCATCATTCCGATGACACCCGTTCCAACAAACATCGCGACTGCACCGGGTTCCGGGACACTGGCTTGCGTAACGAACGGATTGTTCACTCGGCCACCAGATACCAGGGCCACAGATTTCCCGATCAACTCGCCGTCCAACGGAGCTGCATCCCACGCAATTGCGGAGTTTGGCGCCAAAATGATGCCCTGGGATGTGATTGCAGTTCCACCACCACTTATTGTTACACCGCCCGTTACGTTGTAGATTGTACTTAGCGATGACAGTCCACCAAGGTTGACCAATCCTTGACCGCCGGCAAGTTGAATCTTGCCTCCTACATCGATAACGAATGTGACATTAGAAAATGCGCCGGGGTTAAGGTCGAGGGTATTCGAGATATCACCTGTGATTTTGATCACGTTCTGACCGCTGTGTGTAGCGTTCAAAGTAGTAAAAGAACTAATGGATGCATACGTTTGATCGGCGGCTAGGGCCGCGAGAGCGGTTGCGGTGGCCGTAGCATTGGTTTGTACTGCGCCGCCCGCACTCAATCCAGATACATTAGTTACCACTCCGCCTGCAAAGCCAGCGCCCGTGTTATTCGTATAGGATAACCCGGGTCCCAGGTCTAGCTCGCCGGAAGCAGTTGTCTTCGGATATCCGGAGATGCTCAAACTAGATCCAGACATGAGCCCGACGTTGCCCTTTAAGCCGGTAACAGTTATGAATTGCGAATTGTTATCCGCATTGAATTGGAAGTTGCCGCCCAGATTAACGACTGCGAAATTTGCAGGACCAGCAGCTACGAGTCCAAAGAACTGCGCTTCGGAGCGTGGCGCTGCGGCCAATGCGGTCAGGCCAAATGCTGCAAGTGCACCGACCTTCACGATAGATCGACTGGAGCGGCTAAGTTTGCTTGCGGTGTAGTTTACGGATTTCATTTCTATTCTCGTTTTTCTGGGGGGCACGGCAATTCTTGATTATTTTTAGCGATCAGGATATGTTCTCGTCGACCATACATCTAATGTACTCTCCTATCATTAACTTTCCATTAGGGATGTCTATATACAGAAGCATAAGATTATATATGTCGGGTTAAAATATCTATTATCAGTAACAAAGAATATTGGATTTGTAATCACTTTAGTCGTTAACGGACGGACATAATAATCAATTGCGCCAACGTTGAGTTCAAACTAAGACCCTTCGCAGACAATATTCGTCGCATGTGGAATAATCTGATTTAAAGGTGAACACACATAAGCGAGGTCTGGGAATGAGTCAATCTCTGTTATTTGAAAAGCACGCGCAGGCGCTGGAACTGGTAAGGAGAGCGGGCGTCGATCTGTGGCTAACGTTTGTGCGCGAGACGTCGGAGAGTTCTGACCCTGTCCTGCCCTTCTTGATGGAAGGCGGTCTCACCTGGCAGAGCGCACTAATATTCACGGGCAGCGGCAAGCAAGTGGCAATTGTCGGGAATTACGACGCCGATCCACTGGTCGCCTCCGGGTTGTGGGATGAGGTGGTGACCTACGTTCAAGGAATCAAATCTCCACTTATTGAGACTCTGGAAAAGCTTCTCGCCGGAGTTGCCAACCCGAAGATCGCGGTCAATTTTTCGGTTAATGACGACAAGGCCGACGGTCTTTCACACGGGATGTACCTACTGTTGGAAGGTTATCTCAAAGGCACACGATTTGAGGGGACGATGGTCTCCGCCGAGGAGATAGTCCTTGGGTTGCGATGCATCAAATCAGCAGCGGAGGTTGCGCTCATCCGGGAAGCAATATCTGAGACCGACATCCTTTTCGATTTGATCGGCAAGAAGGCGGCCATTGGCGTGACGGAGATGGAAGTCTTCGAGTACGTGCAGGCGGAGATTGAGTCGCGAGGATTCGGATACGCGTGGGACAAAGATGGCGACCCCATTGTCAACTCCGGACCCGATTCAATGGTCGGACATGGGCGACCTTCCTCAACCATCACCATTGCACCGGGTCACATTTTTCATATTGATCTCGGAATTCGAAAGGACGATTACAGCTCCGACATCCAACGCTGCTGGTACGTGCCACACCCGGGAGAAACGTCTCTCCCGGAAGACGTAGTTCGTGCAACCAACGCGGTTGTAGGAGCCATTCAGGCAGGTTATAAAGCGCTGAAGCCGGGCATTGAGGGCTGGATGGTCGACAGAGCTGCCCGAGAGTTCCTTGTCTCGGCGGGTTACGAGGAGTATCAGCACGCATTGGGGCACCAGGTCGGACGCATGGCGCATGACGGCGGCGCGCTGCTTGGTCCCCGGTGGGAGCGATACGGCCGCACACCTTTCATTCCCATTGAAAAGGGCATGGTTTTCACGATTGAGCTCGGGGTTCTGGTGGAGGGTCGAGGGTACATTTCGCTGGAAGAGATCGCGGTGGTCACGGACTCGGGTTGCGAATGGCTGACCACTCCGCAGGTAGAACTACCACTTTTGGGGAATTAGTCGGCATATGTGTAAGGTTCGAAGGAGATTGTCATTGTTCAATAAGATTGCCGTCGCGCTGGCCGCGACATCCATATTGGTTCCTGTTGCCGGTAGGGTTTCTGCTCAGGGTCTTGCTGATTCCGTTGTCGCAACCGTGAACGGGGAGAAGATCCTCTACAGCGATTGGGTCAAACGAATGGAAGGTCTGCGAACACAAGACTTTATTATCTCCATCACACCATTAGTTGCAAAGAACCAGACGGGCGGACAGATATCGATTGAGAGCCTGATCAACGCGAAAGTCGTTCTACAGTACGCAAAAAAAGTGGACCTTATGCCGTCAGACAAGGATATTTCCGCAGATTTTGAAGAGGCAAAAGCGCGAGCCGACATTAAGCAAGCATTGGAATCAAAGAAGTTCACCGAAGCTGAAATTAAAGACGACATTCGACTGCAGCGTGCATTTTACAATGTTGCCACCGTCAATGTTCACATGACGCCAGAAGAGATTCGGGCTTATTATGATCGGCACACAGAATTGCATGGTTCCCCCGAAAAGTGGAATGTAAAAGCAATTCGCGTTTCGGGCAAAATTGGCCTGGATGTAGTACAGAAGGCGCTCGCAAGTGGTATGGCATTCGACGTTGCCGCCACCCAGTACTCTGAAGACCCTCTTTCAAAAAAGGTAGGCGGAGACATCGGCATTGTTCCGGCCAATGACCCAAATCTTCCTGTCAATCTCCGCGTGGCGTTATCGTCGCTGAAGGTCGGGCAGGTGTCTGCACCGGTCTTGCTGCCCGGTTCCACGACTGACAAGCCGATCTATTTTTTGGCGAAATTGATAGCAAAAACCGAAGCGCAACCGGTCGATTTTGAAAAGGTCAAAGATAAGATATTGCGAACGGCGTTGCTTGAAAAAGCCAATATGGGTGCCACTAAGCTCATTGAGTTGCGCAAGGATTGCGCGATTGTGATTATGCTGCCGGCCTACAAGGATGTGTTCAAACCCTTCGATAAGCCTGTTGCTCCCGGCAAAGACTAACCCGACTTAACGCAAGGCGGCGTTTCGCTTCATCTTCTCTTTGGCTACTGCCTGATCTAAGACAGCCGGATTGCCCTGCGTATCAAATGGCTTTTTGAAGCTGAATGATTCCGGTGTGGACCCTTGCGCGTGAAGCATCTCCAGCTTCTGCGTCGCCTCGGCGAAGGTTGGTTGATGGTCGTCTGCCACCCACCACGCCGCGTAATTCGGATATTCTGGCTCGCGGAACCACTCTTTGCGCATCTTCAGACCCTCAGCGTGAAAACCGGTATAAGAATACGCAAACACCGATTCGAGATCATCCCAGATAGTAACTGTCTGCGCAATCTGCGCCGCAAGGGCGGGATCTAGAAAGTTCGGGCAGACCTGTTCGCCCCAACTGTGGGTCCATGTCTTAATGTCCCTCACCGAGCGATCTATAAATCCCTCGCATCCCTCCGCCTCGGCGTAGGTCTCTTCAATTCGGTCGACAAATCCCTTTGATTGCGGATGATTGGATGGCTCTATTAGAACTCCAAACGTGGTGAATGCAAGTCGAGGCAATTACTAACTCCTGAAGTTATTCTGCGACTACCCGCTGACAAAAACTCGACGGTGGAATGCCCACCACTCCAGCCCGAGCAGGCCGAGCAGTAGGACTGCCAACCAGGGCCAAATCTCCCGGACTACCGTGACCGGTTTGCCGATGCTCCCGCCAGCGTTGCCACCGACATCCGGATTCTTTCGGGGCGCAATGTCTGATTCGGCGTAGTCAGCAAGGTTGGCTGCGAAGAGCTTTTCGTATCCGTTTGCACCCGTGGCGCGATATACGCCGATCTGGTCGGTGTCGTCGAAGATGGCAGCGCCTTTATCGTTGATGGCGAGCTCTTTTTTGGAGCCGTCGGGTCGCGCGATGGTCAGCTTGCCACCGGTTAGCGGCGTGGTGATGGTGATGGCGCCGCCGGTACGAACCTGCGAACTCGTGTCATCATCGGCCCGAGCCAGCCAGCGGACCGCGTTGGTCATAAAGATGGGGAATGCCACCGAGTTTACGAATTTGCCGTGCGCGAGATCGAGCTGAAAGCCCGTCCAGAGCGACCTATTGCGGCCCTTCTCCCCGGCTACCACAGCAGCTCCCAACTCCGTCGTAGCGATCTCCTGACCCCAACCTCGCGGTTTGCCAGGCTTCACCGAGGTCCACAACAGGGCGCCGAATTCCACGTAACGCATGGTAGGGTGGCTGTGCGAGGCATCGACAATCGACTGCCACTCGGCGGGCTTACCGGGATCGGCGGGAGCTTGATCACTCACGCAGTCCACGAACATATAATTCCCGTTTGGCAGCTTTGGCGGTGCGACGGTATCGAAAACCGTGACGTCATAACCAGTCGGCAACGGAGCATTAGAGGGCTTGATCACGTTCAGGTTGACGGTCGGGTCGGCCTTCAACGCCTCTTCCAGAAAGACATTGTCCGCGGTTACCAGCAGGGTCTTGATGGGCTTGCTCGGGTTGATGATGACGGCGGCTTCGTTGTCGACTTGTAGATCATCCTTCGCATCAATCCGGATGGTGATCGCGAGAGGTTTGGACGGTTCCGGGAGTTCAAAAATGTCGGGGTCTTCGCCGCCGGGCGCGAGGTTGACTTCATGCGCGTCGACTGTCGTGCCATCGTGCAGAAGCTCAATATTGAATTTGCGCGGGACGGTGTCAAAGTTATGCGCGGTCACAAACAACTGCAGCGTCTTATCGCCCGTCAAGCTGCGGCGATAGTCGACCGCGGCGATTCCCACGTTATGCCCGGTCTTACCTACGGGATGAAACACCACGCGGGTCTTGCCGAGGTTGACGCTGGAGATGTTCGGGAAAGAGCCGTCCGAGACGATGTCGATCTGCGAGGCGTCACGAGAGGCCACGAGAGCGGCGGCGAGATTGAGCGCGTCCCGCATGTTCGTGTTAGTCTGGCGCGGTCTGATGCCTTCAACCCGGCGAATGAGGTCTGACTTGTCATCGGAGAATCCGCTCATCGCCTCCGGTCGAGAGGAGCAGGTGAGGATCATCATCTGATCCTCCGGCCGAATCTCTCGTACGAGCTGGGCGGCCTGTTTCTTGGCTTCTTCCAATCGACTGGGCCCAACATCCGTAGCCATCATCGAGGCGGAGTTGTCAACCAACGCGACTAAATATCGACCGCCGATGGCCTTGCCTCGCCAGAACGGTCGGGCGACACTCAGCACGAGCAGCAGCACGGTCAGAAGCTGCAAGAAGAGCATCAGGTTCTTGCGGAGCTTCTGGAACGGGGCGTTTGCCTGCACGTCGCGGATCACCTGGCGCCAGAGGAATGTGCTGGAGACGACCACGTCCTTGCGCCTCAATTTGAGGACGTAGAGGAGCGTGACGAGACCCGCGGTGGGCAGTATCCAGAGCAGACTTAGCGCCGAGAAGAATTGCAATTTCTATTTCCCGTTAGGTGATCCGTTGTTATTTCGCCGGGGTCAGCGTTATGCGTCGAAACTCGATGGGGCCGTGGTCGCCCTGAATGAGCAAGGGACCATCTTCGCCTTCACGTGAATCGAGCGCACCGCCGGTGATGCCGGGAATTTCCTGGTTGGTGATGACCGTCTCGCCGTTCAACATCACCGTTGCAAATCGACCCACGAGCGTAATATCATAAGTCTGCCACTCACCGGCTTTTTTAGCCGCGTTGATTCGGGGCTGAAGAAATCCGTATATTCCGCCGATCTGGTGGCTGTCGGCGGGCATTCCGTAATTGTCCTCAATCTGCGCCTCATATCGTCCGCGCAGGTAGATTCCGCTGTTGCTTCCCTTCGGGTAGCGGAACTCCGCGTGCACTTTAAAATCGCGAAATTTTGCCGTTGTCACGATGTCAGTGCCCGATTTCAAGTTCGTGAGAATGCCGTTCTTAACAACCCACTCAAACTTCTTGTCGGTCTTGTCGCGCGACCGCCAGCCATTGGTGGTTTTGCCGTCAAACAGTTCGATCGGCGTTCCCCAGACCGGGGCTCCCTTGCGCTCAAGAGTGGGTGCGCGCACACCGTCGAACTTACAAATCTTGCCCGTATATGCGAGTGTGGTCCCATGGATGGCATCCTTTGAGAATGCGCCGCGCATCCATTGATCCACTTTCAGGTCTTCAAACTGTACTGGAATGCTGAACTCGAATGAGTTGTTGACAACCTTCACCTGGCTGATGGGCCGAGCGCTGCCGAATGCCGCCACAAACTGACCGATTAACGTCCTGGGACCCGAAGGCTTCACCTCGAGCCACGACGGGAAATCACCGGATGGATCGTGCACCACGATATCCCATCGACCAATAAGCGCGGGTGGCTTAGGAGGGGCAGGTCGAGTCTGAGAGTTTGCCACGGAAGCAGAAACTCCGACTACAAGCAGAGCTGCGGCAAAGACGGTTGAAACATTCAGTCGGTTCATAAGAGGTTCTCCTGAGGAGTTGGATTATTACTGGAACTATTCTACCGGAATAGCATACAGGTTTCTGTCGAGAATGTAGCTAAGTCGTTTTCCATCCGGCATCCAGCGGAGGGATTGGCGCTTGATCCTGTAGCCCAACAGGCGATTTGGCGGCCCGAGGTCCGATTCAAATAGAGTTGCTATAACCCTTTCCGAGCCCGATTTCATGTCTCGTACATGGACTTCTGCCTGCCATCGATTTAGACCGGTAAGCAATTGAAGTTGCTTGGAAACGAACGTTGATGCTCTGGAATCCGGGTAATTGACGGTCATCCACGCGGCCTGCTTGCCATCGGGTGAAAAGGTTCGAAAGCCACCTGGCTCAATCCCTTGAAATGCTCCCGTATTTTCGAGTCCATTTCTGTCCACAGCCGGTGATTGAAAATAGGTCTCCTCCGACGCATGCGGAATCGAGAATGGGTCTATTGCTCCGCGCGTGGTCGTTAATGCAACTCCATCTCGTGAAAAGGATGTACTTATCCATGCTCCATCAGCGTGACCTTGCGCAAGTTTCACTGCAGACCATGAGGCTGAATCGTCATTCCAGAAAAGCCCACCATCTATATCAATGGGCACTCTTTCTATTGTGGAAATGACTCTATCGTTAGTTGGATCACATGTGTAAATGGTAACAGTATCTTGCGGATTATCACCAAAGTATTTGGCTATCAGAATTCTTGTTTTGTCATGGCTGATCAGAACCCTTGAGGCAGTCGCATATCTTTTACCGACGGACTTGGCAATTGACTTGTTTATCCCGGCAAGATCATTGTAGGTCCCATTCTGTATATTCAAGACAGTAAGCAGGTCTTGATTGTATCGATTTCGTGTAAACCAGTGTTCTAATAAATGAGTGTCATCAATCCACGAATAACTTGGGTCCAAATTGTCTTTTGGAGGAGTTTTGTAGAGCAGAACACTCTTCGACAGTAACTTCACCCGAAACGGAACAACCTGTTTCACCACATAAACCGAACCCAGGCTCACGCCCAACATCACGATCAGAATAAGCAAAATCCGACCGACGTGGTATTTGTGCAAGATCGCGCTCATGTCGACAATTCCCTACAGCACCAGACTCTGGGTTGAGGTCGTTATTCGGTAAATTACTGTTGGTGACATTTTTGGTTTTCCTATGCCGTCAGTCTACCGGAATGGCGTAGAGGTTGCCGTCGAGAATGTAGCTCAAGCGTTTGCCGTCGGGCATCCAAACGGCATGTCTTCTGACCACAGAGTCCCAATCTTACGCTTCTCATTTTTTGTTTTGTTGTCGCGCACGTTGATTACCGCCTCCCACCGGTTTCTACCAATGACCGGCGTTGTAACCTGTTGGAGAATAGATAACGGCCTGATGTTATCAGGATGGTTTATAGATATCCATGCAACTTTCTTACCGTCAGGTGACGTTGATGGCATGCTGCCCTGTATTTCGTTAGGTTCATCCGGTGGTGGTGTCCAATCACCGCTGCGTGGTTCGATACGAGTGCCTGCCATGTCATCCCTGCATAGGTTAAACGCGTACCCTGAGCCATCTTTTACAAATGAGCTAATTAAATCTCCATCTGTTGAATACGTTGAGTATTCATAATTGTCATATGGCTGTGCTGGCTTTGGAGAAATGATGATGATTTGCTTCGAATCCTTCGACCATGCAAAGTCAGGGTGTCGAACTGTTGAAGGCCTTCTGGTCCAAACCGATATCTCATCTTTGGGAATGTCCGCAATGACAATCGTATCCTGGTATTCTCCCAATTCACAAAAATGATAGGTATAAACGAGTTTCTTACCATTTGGAGAAACCAGTAGGTGGGTTCCGCCCAGATGTTGTTTTCCAAGCGCCTCGGGTCGTTGGTTATTGATTCCGGTCAGATCGTTGTAAGTTGAGTCTGAAAGATTCAGAATCGTCAGCACTTCTTCCCGTTGAGAGTTTCGGACAAAATATTCCATGAGAAGATGGCTGTCGTCCGTCCACCGATAACTCGGGTCAAGAACGTCTCCGGGCTGTGGTGTGTAAATTAGAGTGCTTTTCGATAGCAATCTCACCCGATTTGGCTGAACCTGCTTGACAACATAAACAGTGCAAAGACTTAAACCAAAAACCAGAGTCGCAACAATTAAATATCGCCGAACCGTGCGAGCGCTCCGAAACTGTTTCATCTCAACAACTCCCTACCGCACCAGACCGCCTTGCCGCAGGTACTTCAGGATGACGTCTTCGACCGGGGTGGAGGTGGAGACGGTTACAAAGTCGCAGCCATACCTGTTTGCAAAGGTGTCGATCTCGGCCTGGAAGTCGGCGAGGGCACCTTGATACCGTTGCAGCAGTGCCGGATTGATACTCATCTCCTTACTCTCTAACGTCTCGCAGTCGATGACGTTCAAGTCTCCGACCAGCGTTGGGCGCAGCTCCTCAGAATCGAGCACCTGCACCATCGCCACCTGAAAACCTCGACTGAGCAGGCTACGAACGCCGTCTTGCCAGTGAGGGCCCATGAAATCGCTCAGCACAACCGCGATTCCGCGCTGTTTAGATCGACCGGCAAAGAGCTTTAGAGCATCCGCGAAAGAAGTCTTTCCCTCTGGCTTCAGACCTTCGAGATACTTGAAAAACGGAACAATTCCGGACTTACCGCGTCGAGTCGGCATGCTCTCTTTTAGACCCGAATCAAACGCGCCGACGCTCACCCGGTCATAATTGGTCAACCCGATATACCCGATGGCGGCGGCGATCTGCGCCGCCTGCGTCAGCTTTCGGGGGCTGCCGAATTCCATGCTTCGGCTGGTATCGATGAGCAGCGCGAGGTAGAGGTCTTCCTCCTCCACAAAGAGCTTGACGTAGAGCTTCTCCAGTCGGGCGGCGGTGTTCCAGTCGACGTACCGCAGGTCATCGCCGTACTGGTATTCGCGGTAATCTGCGAACTCCACGGAGCTGCCGCGCTTGGTGGATCGCTTTTCGCCCTTCATCTGTCCGGCAAACGGACGGCGCGAGGCGAGCGAGAGCCGCTCCAGCTTCTTCAGAAATGCCGCGTCGAGGATAGATCCGGTCATGGCGGTCCCTTTCCGTCTGGTTGCGAAGAATCCGGTATCTCAGGGACTGGTTCGGAGCGATAACCATTCTTAATAGAGTTCTGTGCGGCCTCCGCAGCCAGTGCGTCATGCCCTTGCAAATCCTCGGCCTTGGCGATGTTGTACCAGAGCTTGCCCTTATCCTCGCCCAGCGCCATGCTCCGTTTGTACCAGTAGACTGCTTTGTCGTAGTGCATTAGCCCCATTTCGTGACTACCCTTCCACCACGTCCACCCTCCGTTCCAGGGCAGCCACGTAAAGCTAAACGCCGTGAGGCACACGAGAATGACCAACACCCCAACGGATGGCCATTTGTACTTGTTAGCAATGAAGAGGTAGCCAAACGCAAATCCGAAGAACATTCCGCCAAAGTGGGCTGCGTTAGCAACTCGCATGGCGTTTGCCCAGGTCGCGAAGACGCAGAAGAGCCCCCAGATGACAAAGACGTTCAAGTTCTGGCGCGTCGCGTAGACTCGCCATTCGGGGTAGCGCAGTCGACCCGCCCACATGAGCGCGAATAGCGCGTATACAACTCCCGATGCTCCCGCTCCCGGATTGCCCTCCACTGCAAGCTGGGCTCCGCTGGAGACAAGTCCAGAAATCAGAAAGAACAAGAGGAAGTTGACCGACCCGAGCGACTTCTCCATGGTCGACCCCAACTGGTAGAACCAGATCATATTGAATACGATATGCGGGATGGAGAGGTGAACAAATACACTGGTGAGCAGAAGAAAGTAGTTGCCGCTCCAAATACTATTGGCATCTGGCGACCCCGCCGCCGCTAGCCTGCCTAGAATATCGTTCGTGCCCGGCTTTGCGGTCAGAAAGGCAAAGGTCATGACGAGGCAGATGGCTATCACCACATAGGTGATGACCGGTACAAAATCTCGCTGCTTTGTATCAGACTGAACACGTTGCTGACTGAAGTCAAAGGAATCTGGCAAGTTTTTTACTCAATTCTCCGCCGACCGTCGGCAATGGGTTTAGCAACTTAACCTATTCTTGCTGCAAACTTTTGGTAATGCGATTCCCATGACGCCGAATCCCTGGGCAAATACTCCTCCATGGGGAAGGAGAGCCGAATCATTTCTCGTCCGGCTGCCAGCGATTCCAATCTACCTGCGCCGATAGCCTGAACGAGTACGTTGCCTGCTGCGGTCGCTTCTATTGGACCAGCCAACACCCGTCGACCCGATGCATCTGCCGCGGCCTGGCAGAGTGTTTTGTTTTGTGATCCGCCGCCGATGACGTGAATGGTGTCAAATAGGTCGCCGGTCACGCGCTCCAGCCGCTCAATCACCCATCGGTACTTCATGGCGAGGCTTTCGATTATACATCGCGTAATGGCCGCTGGACTCTCGGGCGGTTTCTGTCCCGTCTCGAAACAGTATGCTCTGATGGCATCCGACATGTCGTGCGGATTGAGAAATCGATCATCGTCCGGGTCAATCGCCGCCGCAAATGCCGGGGCGCCCTCCGACATCTGGCTTAACTGCGTATACTCGTATCTTGTGCCCTCGCGCTCCCAGCCCCTGCGGCACTCCTGCAACAGCCACAAACCCATTACGTTGCGAAGCAGCCGAGTGGTGCCAAAAACTCCACCCTCGTTTGTCAGGTTGTACTCCAGCGACTGCGGCGTGATCACGGGCGCGGTCGTCTCCACCCCCACCAGCGACCACGTTCCACAACTGATGTAAGCCCATCCAGATTTGCCCTCCGCTGGCACCGCCGCAACCGCTGAACCAGTGTCGTGGGTGGCCGGGAGGTAGACCGGAATATCTCCTGCTCCTGTGTCGCGCTGCACTGCTGGGTGAAGGCGACCAAGCAATTCGCCCGGCTGTCGAATGGGCTGAAACAGACTGACCGGCAGATCAAGTCGCGCAAGAATATCGCGGGCCCAATCGCCGATCTGCGGATTGTGGCACTGGCTCGTAGAGGCGATCGTAAACTCGTTCGCCTTCTCACCGGTCAGCCAGTAGTTGATTAGGTCGGGCGTAAAGAGCAGGCTTTTCGCGCGATCTAACTGCTCCGGCTGGCCCAATCGCAGGGCTAGGAGCTGATAGAGCGTGTTGATCTGCATGAACTGGATTCCGGTTGCTGCGTAGATATCCTCTCGCGGAACGCGGGAGAACGCCTCATGCAACATGGTGTCCGTTCGGTGGTCGCGGTAGTGCACCGGCAGCCCGACCAGATTGTCACGGGAATCCAACAGCGCAAAATCGACGCCCCAGGTGTCTACCCCGATACCGTCAAGATGTCCGCTGGCCTTGCGAATGCCAACCTTCGCGTCGGCAAAGAGTCGCACGGTGTCCCAGTTGAAACTGCCCAGAATTCGCTGGGGCTCATTGGGGAAACGGTGGACCTCAGATAGCTGAAGTCGACCATCGTGAATCTCGCCAAGGAGTGCGCGTCCGCTCTCGGCGCCGTAATCAATTGTAAGAAATCTGCTCGACAGCGACATTGCTTATCTTTCAAAAAGGGTATGCGAGGCATGGAGTGACTCGGGATACACCATTTTACACGCAATGGAATAGAAAGGACATCGGCCAGTTCTGATCGGCGGTTGAAACCGCGCCTGGGAGAGGCACGAAGTCGACCTCCGTCGACTCTAATCGTGAGTCCGCGCAGGCGGACTTTGTGCCGTTACGAGACGCGAATTTATTCGCCGAGTGGATCGGTAACGCACCAGTCGGCGGTTCAAACCGTGTCTGTGAGATGCACGAGGTCGACCTCCGTCGACTCGTTTGGGAGTCCGTGCAGGCGGACTTTGTGCCGTCAAGATACGCGAATTCATTCGCCGAGGACCATGGAGCAACCTCAAACTTGCGACACGAGTCGGGAGTCTCTCGTTGCGGGCGGGGACGCCCTCGCTCCGGGTTAGTTTAAGTTACAATGGGCTTAAAAGAACGTGAGGATGATTGTCTTTAATTTCGAGCCGAGTAATATGCTTCCCGAACTTTGATGTCTACCGACTGCCTCCACCGGAAATATCCGATCAACAGAATACCCACTGCAATCAGATCCTGATAAGCGCAAAGCGCGAACCCAATCCCAGATGCAAACACCAATAGGCCAGTGGCCATTGCGGCAATCCCGGTAACAGTATCAGAGACAATGAGAAATCGCCAGAACCGGGCAATGGCAGATGGTTGCATCGACGATGCTTTTTGCATCAACACGATTTCTACGTCTATGGTCGCCTCACCACCCGGTATCGGGGTGGCCCAATATTTCAATCCGATGCCGGTCAGGCGGGAGACGCCGAATGCAAGGAATAAGAAGCCAAAGACAATGTCTACGTAATCGCGGTGCATCTTATTTACCCTGAATTCGACGTTGAGTATAAAGCCGCATGAATATGAACGCGATTGCAACGCCAATGGCTGTAGACAAAGTATGACCCAGAAGATCAGGTGCTTCTCGACTCCAGAAACCCACCGCTCTCCCGGCTAAACAGGCGAACACGAATTCAATGAGTATCCGAGTGAGAACTGCCAACGAAACTGCAATCACCATCGATTTCCAGAATGGGATGCGGCGTTTGGCAAGCGTAGGGCATTCTGCGAAGGTGTTTGATTTTGAGTTGTCGCTCGTCATGGCTTTTCTGCTTCCTTTGGAGCTTTGCGCCTGAGGTATAGAGTTCTAATTACCCAAATACAAGTCAATGGCACATAATATAATAAGGACATCCTGCCATAGCCCGGCAATAACCGTGTTTCCACGTACCCGTGCGTTTTTGTACAACTCAATAATAAACGAATAGATAGTAACAAATCCGATGACTTTCGTAGTCCACGCTTGTGCAGGTTTACCGTTGTGCCGTTCCTTTAAGAACGAGATGATGTATCCGACTGAAAGTATTCCCCACAATATCAACAAATATGGGTGAACGATCACAATATTTGACTCTTTGGAAAATATTGCATGAATTGATATTTACATATACGGAATTACCGTGCAAACCATTACATCTATATTCATGATCCTAAGCCCTCTTTACCCTGCGAAACTCCCCATTGGCCAGACTACCCAACAACTCCCCGATGTGCTGATTTCGACGATCGGCGATAGGAGTTACTTTCTTGCTCCGGGGTACATAGTACGTTTCAACAAGTCGAATCAGCCAGTTCGGAGGGAATTCGGTTTCCTTGGATGCCAGGTACGAAGTCACACTCAAAATTACATAATGCGCCTCAATGGTAGACCTCCTCGGGCATGCGTAGTAATACTCTTTGAAGTCTCTCAGGCCGTGCCCCTCGGCATCTAGTAAAACGCAATATCCCGCACGGCGGTTGACACCGCGTCTCGGAGAGGCACAATGTCGACCTCCGTCGACTCTTTGATGAGTCCGCGCAGGCGGACTTTGTGCCGTTACGAGACGCGAATTTATTCGCCGAGGACCATGGAGCAACCTCAAACTTGCGACACGAGTCGGGAGACTTTCCGTGCGGGCGGGGACGCCCGCGCTCCTAACACGCATTACTTCCAAAAAAACTTTTAGGCACGAAAGCGTAATCGGAGCGCGCCCGTCCTCGGGCGCAACCTACGGCTCACGGCATTTGTCGGGAGTCTCTCGGTGCGGGCGGGGACGCCCGCGCCCCCCGTACGTGGTGGCTCTTAACAAAAAACCATTGACGTTAGACTAACAGGAGGGCGCAATTATGCTACTATTGTGTAGTCCCAAGGGTACATCATATTGTGTGTAAAATAGCCCCTCGATTCCGGAGGAAATTCTGCCTTGATTCGCTCTCTATTTACCAGACGAAACTTAATGACGGTCGCCTCTTTCTGCCTGGCGCATCTGGTTTTCTCCCTGATCTTGCCCGCGAATTCCCATGCCCAGACCGGACAGGGAATCAACTACCGTGAGCGACCCCGATACGCCTTTGATCCTCAACGATTGAAGCGACGGCCCGTGCTCGACGGCGCCATCAACGCCAACGAGTGGGATCCGCTCTACACGATCACCGAAGGCACGGCAAAGGGCACTGTCTACCTGAATTGGGACGATGAGTTTGTCTACATCGCCTGCCGTGCGGATCAAGCCTCCATGCTGGTGATCGACCTCGATTGCAACGCCGACGGCTGGCTGCGCGGTGCGGACAACCTTGAACTGGTGATCGGCCCGTCTGCGGATGGCAGCCTCCCGGCCACGGTGTCCGCGCGAATTCTGGATGCCGCCGGTAACAAAGATACGCCCGTCTGGAATGAGAAAGTGGTGGATGTTCGGCAGATTCAGGCCGTACAGAAACTCGCTGGTGGAGCGTGGATGGTGGAAGTCGCTATTCCGAAAGGCATTGCCGGTCTGGTCCCGAGAGGAGGCGCAACGCTCGCCGTTCGAGCTGACCTGCTGCCCGCCGGAGCCGTTCCCGCCCCGACCGCACCTTATGAACCACACCTTTTGATCGACTGCACGCTGGTGGAATCGCGAACGATCTCCGCGCCGGGCGTCACTCCAAAATTGGTACTCGATGACAGCAAATTGATTCCGGGTCAACCGCTTCGCGCCACCCTCGAACTGTACAACCAGACCGAGGAAGAGATGAAGGTCCGCAGCATCACCTGGCAGGGTGACGGCGCTGCCGCCGATATCATGAACACGGTCCGCGAGGTAAACATCGCACCGGTGAAGGGCCTCAAACAGCTTCGACAGAAGTTCAACAGCCCGCTCTCCCCGACCGCCGTGCCCGGTTACTACCAGATGACAGTAGTCGCGCAGTTGGAGAATGGGAAGACCGTCTCCAGCACAGCGAGCTTCTCTGTAGTGGAACCATTCACGCTGCAGATGAGCACCGATCCGGAAATCATCAATGTTCTCGGACCGGTACCGATCAAAGTGTTTGTGGAAATCACGAGCGCGGCGCCGGGTTCCGCAAAGGGCGATGTAGAGATTGAACTGCCGGCTGCCTGGGACCTGAAGGGTCGCAAGCGCAAAGAATTCACGGTTCCGCGAGAAGATTCCACGATCAAGGTTCCGTTCTACGTCACGTTGCCCTCTACCACGGCGGCCGGTGATTACACCATCAACGCCACGATTTACTGGAAGGGCAAGAGCTGGAAAGTACGAAAGAACGTGAAGATCAGCCGGACGACAGAAGTACCCGGCGCGGGAAGTGACGCCACGAAAAAGCCGTGATCATAGGTTTAAAATGGCATAGGGCGATCCGACCTCCGGCTTTAAGCCGGCATGGTCTGGTCGCCTTTCTGCTTTTTTGCGGAGCATCCGCGCTCGCGCAGAAGTCCAAAACGCCTCCGGTTCCGCCTCCACCATCTGAGTATAGGGTGGTGCATTCTGAGCGATTGCCGATGGGAGTACCGTTCGGCGGGGTAGGCTGCGGCGGATTCCAGTTGATGACGGACGGAGCCATCGGTCGCGCCACGTTCAACAATAACCTGGCGAATCCGTCTGGTGATATCCCGGGCGCTTTTGCCGCAGTCTGGACCGAGTCAGAAGGCAAAACATCGTCCCGCGTTCTGAAGTTGAAGAGTGAGTATGGCCTGACCGGTGTCTCCAAACTCGACTATGAGTTCCGGTACCCTGAGGCGCTGGTTCAATACGCCGATCCTGCCATTCCCGCCACCGTCTCCCTGAAGGCCGTCACCCCGATCATTCCCAACGACCTGAAGAACTCCAATTTGCCGGTCGCACTTTTTCTCTTTAAAGTTAAGAACAACACGAAATCACCGATGACCGTCTCCATCGTGCTCTCGTGGGAAAACCTGAATGGAGTTGGGATCATCGGCAAAACAGGTCCATTCGCTTACCGAACGGGCAATACCATCGCACCTCTGCCGGCACGCGAAGGCATCTTCGGAATGATGATGAAGGGACCGATTGCTCCTTCACCTGACCCGCCCAATCGACTCTTTTACAATGCTCGCGGCAACTACACGCTTATGGCTCTGGCGAGCGATACCGCGTACACCTACTCAGCATGTTCCTGGAATGCCCTGGCCAAACAGCCGGAGTGGTGGACTGAATTCAGTAAAACCGGAATGTTGTCCGGCAAGTGCAATCTGGGAGTTGAGGGTTCCGTGCATCCGGCGGCAGCGGTCGCGCTCAAGGTCACGCTCAAGCCCGGTGAAGAGAAAGAAGTGCCGTTTGCCTTCTGCTGGTATACGCCCCGCCTCTACGTGCTGGGCGGCGAAGAGTACGGCCACCTCTACCAGAAAAATTTTGATGACGCCTGGGACATCGGCATCTATGCCCTCTCAGACCGGGAGTCGCTTACGGCGCTAACCGAAGAGTGGATGAACAAGATATTGCGCTCCAGCCTGCCGGACTGGTTCCAGTCGATGCTGTTTCAGAGTGCAGAAATGGTCGGCCGCGACACCATTCTCACACGAGATAAGGGTACGCCAACTCCCGATACGGGTCTCCCTATTTTTGGTGTTTTGGAAAGATCAAGTTCCATCGGAACTTCCCAAATTGGAAATGAGTGGGAACGTATGATAGGCAGTCATCCACTGGCAGCGTTCTATCCTTTCTCCGAACCGGTCGACCTGAACATCGCGCTTGAACATCACTCCGTGACTGGAAGAGTTCCGTCACACTCCGGCGTCTGGGAGCAAATAGTTGGCGGCCTGCCCGAGGATTGGATCAAAGAACTCGACACCGCCGGACCAACTATTGCCTACACCATTCGGGTCGCACGGTTCTACCGCGAGACCGGAGATCATCTGTTTCTGGATCGGTTCTACCCTTCCGTCAAGCATGCCCTTGAGCGCCTGATTGCGCTGCCAGCCGATTCGCCGGTATGGTCCGTTGATATTCGTTCCAAAGACTCCTGGCCAGCCGCTATGGCCGCTGCCCATCGACTCGCCGCGGACATGAGTGATAAATCCTTCGGAGAGACCTGCAAGAAGGAACTCGATAGGACAAAAACTGCCACTGCAGATCCCGAAAGCGCTCGTCTGAATTTCTGGATTGCCCGGATGTTCGGCGAAGAAGCAAATGTTAATTCGGTATCGCCTGCAATTGGCAGCGATCCCCTTTCAATCATCACGCTGGTTCAATCCGGTAGATACGCAGAAGCTCTGACCCTTACCAGATTGCTCTTCCCCGCCAGTCGAACGGATGCAGTCCAACCCTGGTCCGATTCATCTCTATGGCAACTGCTGGATGCGTTTTCTGGATTCGACTATGACGCCCCGAAGTCGGCACTCTCTCTTTTGCCCATGACCACCGACAAGGTGCGAGCATGGCGGGCGCCGGTATTCACTCCAAAGTTCTGGGGATCCATTGAGTATCAACCGGGAACGGCCGTCTACAAGTTGATCTTTCGGCTTGACAGGCTAATGCCTGCCCGCAGTTTTACACTGGAGAAGAAACCCGGACTCGCGACGCCGATGCCAAAACCAGGGGATGCTCCTACGCCCGGTTCGGCTTCTGTGATCGTCAAGACTGTTCGACTACCTGGCAACTCCACGATGGTGACATCCAGTCTCGCCCGCACTCCGCTGCTCGGCAAAGTTACAGATGTAAAGAATGGCGTTGTAACGTATACCTTTGATACGCCATTGGAGTTAGTGTCGGGCCAGAGAATAGAATTCGTCGTCCATTAGCGGCTGCGGTAGATCAGGAGGCTGTAGATGTCATCCGGTGGCAGAATAGTATGCGCCCGCTGCGGCGCGAATAATTTTGATACCGTTACAGTCTGCTGGAAGTGCGGGGCGCAGGTTGGCTCAGGACCGGCACAGGCTGGCTCTGCCCCACAGCAAGGCGCGTATGTACCCTCCCCGGGTCCACAGGCGTCTTTCAGTGAAGCAGTGGTCCATCGGGCGACGGGCATCGGAATCGCCGCAGGAGACGCCGCACGCGCCAACCGGGCCGCCTTCTGGCTCGGGATGATGTTCCCCTATTTTGGACTTCCCATTGGCCTCGCTTTCATGATGTGCGATGACAAACGCCGGCAGGAAGTCGGCAAGCTCTGTATCATGTGGAGCATCCTCTCGGGAGTAGTCCACACCCTTCTCATGTTCGTCTCCATTCTCGGCATGCGACCCTATCTTCAGGCGCTCACTGGTGCATTGCAAAGCGGCGGACTCGGCAAGAGCCTCGGTGGAGGCGGAGGCGCTGGTGGTGGTCTCGACGGCCAGTAAGGAACGCCAGGGCGCGTATTTCTGTAAGTCTTATTAGACAAATGACAAAACTGACCTACACTTGCCACATTAACGCTCCACTTCAGCAACTATGGGATTTCCATGAATCGGTGGAGGCGCTTAACTTACTAACCCCTCCCGGCACAAAGTTCACCATCCAATTGCCGATTGAACCCGCTTGCCTCGGCGTCAAATACTCCTTCAAAGTCGTGAAGAACGGCATTCCCATGCGATGGGTCGCGGAGTACGTTGAATTCGATCCGCCAAACGGATTCGCCGACTTGCAGATCAAGGGTCCCTTCAAGTTCTGGAAACATACACATCGGTTTGCCGCAGTCGACGGCGGATCTCAGCTGACCGACATCCTCGAGTTAGACCCGGGATTTGGCTTTCTGGGAATGCTGGCATTGAAGTTGTTTATTCGCCGGGATATTGATAAGATGTTTGCTTACAGGCACAAAGTGATGAAAGAGTATCTTGAAAGCAGGCAGTCGACGTGAGGGTTTTGATCACAGGCGGAACGGGATTCATCGGCAAAGTAATCGCCGAAGATCTGAAACGAAATGGACTTACGGTCCGCATATTGGCGAGATCCCAAACAGCGTTGGAACGACTCCAATCAAAAGGATTTGAAGTCGCTCGTGGCGACGTCACCGACCCCGGATCCCTGGGTCCCGCCCTTCAAGGCGTCGATGTGGTGGTCCACTGCGTGGGGATTATCCTCGAACCGAAGGGGATCACCTTTGAATCCGTGGTGCAACGCGGGACAGAGAATCTTGTTGCGGCGTGCAAGAACTCCGGCGTGAGGCAGATCCTCTACATCAGCGCCCTCGGTGTTCGTGCGAATGCTATGTCCCGATACCACAAAACCAAGTGGGCGGCAGAAGAGTCGATTCGAAACAGCAGACTTACTTACACCATTTTTCGACCCAGCACCGTCTACGGCGCTGGCGACCAATTTCTGAATTTCTTCATGAAGCTCCCGGCCATCCCGCTTCCGGGCGGTGGGAAAGTACGCTTCCAACCGACTTTCGTGGAAGACCTCGCCGAGATGGTTCGCCTCAGCCTCGACAATCCAGAAGCTCTGAACCAGACGTTTGACGCCGGTGGTCCTACGACGTTAAGTTACAAAGAGATGATGCAAACCGCGCTTGGCGTGGCTGGCAAAAAGAAGTTGATGGCGCCCGTCCCCATGCCGATGATGAAGCTGATCGCCGCCTTCCACGATCCGTTTCAGCGCATCTATCTACCTCTCGCACTCTTCACGAAGGACCAATACCTGATGCTACAGGAAGACAGCGTCGGGGATACTGGTCCCTTGCTGAAGGCATTGCCGGAGTTGAAGATGCACGGATTCGAAGATGGGTTGCGGACGTATTTGCCAAAGAAATAACTTTACAATGCCTTCGGAGCGCGGGTGTCCCCGCCCGCACGGAGATACTCCCGACATTTGCCCATAGGTT
>JBDUAM010000477.1:0-2143 GCA_040004655.1 Chthonomonadales bacterium
CATTCCGACGGTGTCCGCAAGCAAGATGTTCGGCACCTCCATGAGGTATTTGAGGTGCCACTGGGCGGTGATGACATCGTTTGGCAAGTGTTGGATACTGGCAAGCCTATTGTTTTGGATGGGTCGATGGAAACTCATTCCAAAGATGCCGGCAGCGTTGACAGAGGTAGCATTCTGGATGAGTTGAACACAAAATCCCTTCTGTGCGTGCCGTTGCGTGCCCGTGAGCGAACCCTTGGCGCGGTGCTTCTAGGGTCATCTCAGGAACATCGTTATGGAGCTCCAGAAACGGTGCTGGCACAGGACCTTGCCCGTCGAGCGGCTCTAGCGGTTGATAACGCGCTTCTCTATCAGGCCGCACAGGAAGAGATTGACCGTCGCAAGATATCGGAAATCAAGCTCGACAAGGGCCGACGCGATATTGAAGATTTGAATGAGCGACTGCGACGCGCCATGGTGGAGACGCACCATCGTGTGAAGAACAATCTTCAGGTGATTGCCGCGTTGATTGACATGCACACGAACTCACAAGACCATGAGGGCCTCCATAACGTCCTGCCCAGCCTCGCAGCCTACGTGCGCACCATGGCCGCCGTGCATGACATACTTACTGAGGAATCAAAAGAGAGCGTCGGTGATCGGTACGTAAGTGGTCGACTGATACTAACCAAACTCGTGGAGCTATTACAGGAAACAAGTGTCTCTAGAAAAATTGTACCGGTGCTTAAAAATGTATCGCTCACGCCTCGCCAGTGCACGTCATTAGCATTACTGGCCAACGAATTAATTGCTAATTCGCTGAAGCACGGCGATGGCGACATTTACATTCGGTTCTCAAAGAATGGCGATTCGGCGTTTCTTGCAGTGACCGACTCTGGCACGGGATTTCCGACGGATTTCAATGCTTCGCAGGCAGGCAACACCGGTATTGAGCTGGTAAAGAGTCTGGTGGAATGGGATCTTAGTGGCACGATAACATTTGAGAATACTCAACCAACGGGCGCCATCGTGAGCGTAACTTTTCCGTTGGAGACACTTGCAGAAGACCCTATGGCGACTGACGAAGAGTTGCTTCAGACGGTGTAGACGAATAAAAGAGGATTGGGAGACATAAGCGTTGAGTGACGGATCAGTAGTACTGGATATTGGAATAAATGGTGCCTTCTTAACACGCCGATGGGAAGAGCCCGAAAACTGGATGCGGCTGACAGCGGAGTGCGGATACCCTTCGCACTCCTTCTGTGGTGATGTGATCGACCCGTTCTTCAGCGGGGATCGGGGATTTCAGTTGGAACAGGCTCATGCCACAAAAGCTGCTGCAGAGAAGTATGGCGTGACCATTTGCGACTTCTACACCGGCGTCGCGACGCACCGATTCCATGGCCTCTCCCACTCTGATCCGCGAGCGCGGGAGCAGATGGCGGTCTGGTTGGACAAGGCTGCCGAACTGGCGGTAGAGATGGGCACGACGGCGCTCGGCGGACACTGGGATGCCTTCTCCTGCGAAGTCCTTGCCGATCCCAAACTTACGGCCGAAGCCACTACTCGACTCTACCAGACATTCCGCGATCTCTCGGTTCGCCTGAAGCCGTCCGGTATAACGGCAATCTATCAAGAGCAGATGTACATTCCCAGCGAAAAGCCGTGGACCCTGGATGAGACGGAAGAATTTCTGGTCGAAGTCAACAAAGACAATCCTGGAGTTCCGGTCTTCGTAACGCTGGACGTGGGGCACATGGCCGGCATGCACTACGGTCTGACAGGCGGCGACCTGGACTATGTGGAGTGGCTGAAACGTTTCGCCGCCGCGAGCGAAGTGATTCACTTGCAGCAGACCACAGCGGACGGCTCCCATCACTGGCCTTTCACGAAAGAGTACAACAACAAGGGGCACGTGAAGATGGAAGCAGTGATCGACGCTATTCGATATTCGCACGAACATCGCGTGGAACAGCCATGGGCTAAGCATCTGCCGGAGATCAAGAAGCACTGGCTGGTCGCGGAGATCATTCCGGGTTCAACCAAGGCAGAACCCAAGCTGCTTCAGGAGTTGACCGAGAGCGCTGCCTTTTTCCGCAACTTCATTCCGATTGGCGGACTTACGCTCTAACACACTGTTCGCATAACTGAAAAAACGCCGCCT
>JBDUAM010000406.1:0-7090 GCA_040004655.1 Chthonomonadales bacterium
GGAGATCACCTATAGTTTTGAACTTATGTTTTCCACTCTTCTTGAATGCTCGCGCTGTGACTTGTTTAAGAAAGAACAATGCAAGGATGAAGAGCAGGTTGATTAACATGAATGGGATCCTGAATTCAAATTACGTTGCATGCCGGTCAAGAGCAGTGTGGATAGCTTCCAAACGCGAGTGGAATTCGGAATCAGGTATCGCTGGAATAGACCCATCCGTATCAATGGGCTCGACCAGGGTAACCCAGGATTTACATCCGACATATTCTGTTCGCATCTGGATGACTTCAGGTTTCGGCAGACGATAGGCGCGCAACACCATCACAAATAGTGGATCATACGGATTGAAATCGAGCCGGGTCTGAATGTACTTCTCATTCCAGATATGTTCGCTCGACAGTCCACCTAAGTGGGACTCGTCGCTCACTTTGAGGATATGCGCAGCTTCTGCCCATCCGCAGACATCTACGGCGTCAGGCGTGACCAACGGATATTGACCATTGTTGACCAGAGGCTTAAAGTCATCGCGCAAGAGATCTGCGTTCTGATGCTCGTAAGTTGGCATAAGCAGAAACCGCGTGCCGTCAATTCTGAAATGTCCACCCTCTTCGCGGATTCCGCCTTTGCGCAGCAACACGGTCTGCGTTCCGTTTAGTAAGGATTCGCAGACAATCGCCCACTCCTTAAATGCTCTATCTAACTTCAAATCTATCCCCTCTGATTAAGATATTGTATGTACAAATGTAGTTAGGCATATATTCAATAGTGTAATAAAAAGCCACAAAACAACCAAGTGGCTCATCTCTCCATGAGGTCACGGTAATTCACGAAAAAACTGGATATCCATGTTGATGGAATCACGGACCTCAGACTTCCCCGAAGTAAGAAATTAGTCTAAGCCAGTTCACCTCTGGCTTAGAGCATCCCTCAACTCGGCAAACATGTATGCGTTAAGCGACGAAAAGTGATATTGCCCGGCATCGAGGTCATTCTGCTGTTTGAACTCGACCGTCATCGGTAATATCTTACTGATCAGGCTGGCCATTTGTTCTCTTGTCAAGTTGTGCTTTGCGGCGTAGGCGGATAGATATTCCACATCTTGCTGAGCCCGGCGCAAGGCTTTCAACCTGAGGCTGGCCACAGGACCATTAATGCCAAACCGCTTGCCCGGGAGTAACAGGGCCGTTGCTTCGGGTTTGGTGTAATTTTCGTCGCCACCAATGGAGTTCCATGGCACTACTCCGTCTGCGCCAGCAAGCCAGGCTCGAATAGCCCACCCTTCGGCAGTCAGGTTCGTCTCTTTCACTTCGTTGGCAGAACCATAGTTCCAGAGCGTAATACCCTGACGGCGATAATGGTTCATCAATGCTGGTTTGTTATAAATCTCGTTGCTAACCACCATCAATTGGACTAACCCGGTCAAGTAATCCCTTTGCCACTGCGGACGCGAAATATCCTCACGGTGGACCATCTTAACCGGTGTTGCGTTATTGCCTTCTTGAAATAGGCGCGCAAAGAAAGCAAGGGCAAGCCAATCGTCGCGATAATTCGGTTCGTCCAATAACCACCACGATGTCCCACGTCCACCTGTTTTGGGATCTTTGTAAAAGTTTTTGTCATTCTGATAAAACTGAAAAGTAGTATTAGTCCATTTTTGCTCTTGGAAGTGCTTCCTGAATTCCTGACTGATTGTCTTGAATTCTAACTGACCGTCTCCATCGAATAGCTTTTCAATGGGCCCGGAGGACATAGCGTGCTCAGAAATCATCGCAGGGTAGGAACGCTCCATTTGATTGTAATGGTAGCGCTTTGACATGGATGCCGGCCAATCTTCATGAAATGGTAGGTAGAAATGTGTAATCGGCACACCGTCACGAGGCAGCCCTTTGAATGCCGAGCCATCAAAATAGGAACCAAAGTGCCGATCCCATGCTGACCAGTCGGCTACGTGCATCGACTCGCCCGATCCGGCTAACGCTGGTGCATAGTCGGTAGTAGTGGTTCCACTATGACTGTATCCTAACAACGCAAGAGTGGATCGATGCGAATGCGCTAATCGATGATAATCTCGCTCCAACTGCCTGTATTCGGCTGTCCGGTCATCTAAACCGAAGGTGCCGCCCACAGTACCATATCCGTTGAGGCTGATCTCAAAACCGAGATTGTCGGGCATAGCCAGGTCTGAGACTGAAACACGAATGGGAATAGATACCGCCATCTGACCGGCAGCCGAAATCTCTACGGAACCTGAATAGTCACCCTTCGGCACACCCTTTGGAACCTGAAATTCAATTAACACCGATTGATTTCGTTGCCCCTGAATTCTGTTTTCAGCCCACGGAATATCGAAACCACCTTTCAAAGGCACGCATGCCTCCGGATACCACTCCCCCTGCTTGACGCTCCAATCACGAAAGACATCACAAATGACCTGCTGACCATCAATTCGAATATTTGGCTTAACCACCACGTTCTTCAACGGCTCATTCGCTATTTCAACCATCAGGTGAAAAGCGAATATCTCAGCTCGCGCTGCGTGGATTTCAATCGATTTTCCGTCCCAGATTGGATTTGCTGGCATACCATCTACGAGTGGCTTGCGACCATAATCACCATCCGAATCTTCCAACAGATTGCCAGTAATGGGGCTGGCTTTCATGGTATCTGGATAGGCGTAGACGTGAAATCCCGATCGCTTCAATAACGCTGGGTCGAACGCAGCTGGCGCTGGTCTGGGAGTTAGAGGAACCGTCGCGACAACCGTGGGCGTCAGGATGGTACCAATGTTAGTAGCCTTGCCTCTCGTGCCAATCGCATTCACCGGAACAACCCTAAACGTAAGGTTTGATGCTGCGGGTAGCCCTGTGATTAACGTTTTTGATTCTGTTGGCAACGGTGTATTGGCTCGGGGAAGTTCTTTCCAAACCGTTCCGTTAGAAGAAAACTGAATGTCAAATCCATAGGCCGACAAAGGTCCTGAATTGATAAAGGTCACACTTGAACCGGCCTGTGTTCCAGAATTCTGAGGATCAGGTTTGACCTGGATGCCGGTGGGTTGGAAATTATCAGTTTTTGGCGGAGAGCCATTGATCGTCAAATATGGCGCGGAATTCGATTGCTCTCGGGAATAGATATCGTTATTCGCCATGGTCTGACCTTTTTCATCGGTAACGACCATGCCATACGACAGTCCCGCGATCTGCATCTGGATAATTCGAGGATCGACTTCCGCATGGAACCAACCATCGCCGTCATCCACGATGTCGGAATAGGCCGCAACGGTATGTCCAGCCGTGTACATCACGTCTGTTATGTCGGTCCAGGGTCCAGCCCAGGTCTCAGCGCCAAGTTTACTTGCATTGAAACAGGTCTGGCCAGCTTGCCTGTCTCCAGTTCCACTTCCTTCCGTCCAGGGAGCGCTGATGGTGGAAAACCCCAACGTCTTAAGTTTTTTCTCTGAGCCGGCAAATCGAAGATGAAGAACCGCTCTATCAACATTGAGATTGGCAACGGGCTTCAGGTCAAATTGCAATAACGCGAACGTCTGTATGCCCTTCAACCTCAGGCGAGATGCTGCACCATAGTTAAAATTTCGTTCGGATTCATGAGATGAAATGGAGGTATCCGCGATGCACACAACCCGAATTCCCTGGGTAGTTGAACGGCTTCCATATCCCAATCCAAGGGCGACGATTCCACCCATCGTCCATTTCCATGCGGTCACCATCTTAGCGCTCCTATGATCCTGTAACCGGAATAAATTTCACAAGTCTAAAACTACAATACCCTCTGTGAAAGAATTGATCGCTACCTGATTTTGAATCCTTTGAACTGGCTAAAAACCAATAGAGGGTTTATACGGCTTTGTGATCAATAGTTCTCTGAGATCATTCGCGTACTTCAAGGGAGATAAGAATGTTTAAGAACAGATCGTTTCTAGTAACTGGCGGGATGTCTTTATGCGCCATCGCATCGTTGCAGACCCTCAGTTCAGCCAAACAGGGTCCAATGGAAAGCCCCATCAACACTATCATGTTGAACGCGAAAAATAAAGACGGAAAACTCAGAAAGTCAGAAATAAAAGATAACAACAAATTTCTCCGGGATCATTTTGCTGACGCCGACACTAATCACGACGGTGGCATTTCCAAAGATGAGCTTCGAGCGTACTTCATGAAACAATCGGCAGCCCACGCACCGGGTGGAAACTCGGGAGGAGGCGGTCGGGGAGCAGGCGGTGGCGGAGGCATGATGGGTGGCGGTGGTTTTGGCCCGCCACCGAAACCGGGAACCATTATGCCCGATGGATTTGCTAACATGCTGAAACTGACTCCTGACCAGAAGAAACAGTTTGCTGTGGTACAAAAGGATGTAGATGGCAGACTTGCCAAAATCCTTACGGATGCTCAGAAAAAACAACTCACCGCAGCCTCTTCCCAACCGATGGGTGGAATGGGTGGCGGTAGGCCTGGAGGCGGTGGCGCTCCAGGTGGCGGAATGGGTGGTCGACCTGGTGGCGGTGGAGCGCCTGGCGGACCTCCGGGCGGTGGAATGGGTGGTCGACCCGGTGGTGGTGGAGCGCCTGGTGGCGCACCTCGAAAGAGAACCATCCTCCCCGGCCGTATCATGGAACAGTTGAAAGTTACGCCAGCGCAAACGAAGCAACTCGAGGATCTTCAGACCAGCGTAGATGCTAAGCGCGACAAGATACTAACCGCAGAGCAGAAGAAGACTATTGCGGACATGCGAGCACGATTTGGCGGTGGTGGCATGGGCGGACGTCCTGGTGGTGGAATGCTTGGTGGTCCTCCACCCGGCGCACCGAAGAAGTAGGAATTTACCCTGAGATCACAATGGTCTCAGGGTTTCCTTTTTGCTTTTGGCAATTCGAAGGAGTTTTTTACACTCTGGTCGAATCAATTCACACTAAACATTTATAAGGTTTCTATGTTAATTTCTCGAATTCATATGCCATACACCGTACTTTTTGTTGGAGTGGCGACAATCGCTGCCATTCCATTCGTCGGAGGCGTTCGTGATACCGGTGATACCAGAGTTAGAAGGAGTGCAATGCCTACGCTTACCGTCGACCTCACCTCTCCCGGGCCAAAGATTAACTCGGACATGTGGGGAATCTTTTTTGAAGATATCAACTTTGCGGCCGATGGTGGGCTGCATGCCGAATTGATAAAGAACCGATCATTTGAATTCGACAATCCGCTCATGGGCTGGACTTTAGTTCAATCTGATCCGGGATCTGATTTCAAAACCGCATTGCAGATCAAGACCGATTCGCCCCTGAATATATCCAATACACGCTATTTGCGTGCGTCCCTCCACCATATGGCCGGCCTTGAGAATGAAGGTTTCCGCGGCATGGGAATCAAGAAGGGCGAGGCATATAACTTCCGCACTTTTGCCCGTGCAACCACCAAAGCTCACCCGAAAGCACTGATTGTTGAGCTGGTCAACGAATCTGGCGCAGTCATTGCGTCAGCCTCAGCAAAGGGTTTTTCGAAAGATTGGTCTGTGGTTAGTTGCCGATTAACAGCGAAGGAGACCGTGTCAAAGGCAAAACTTCGAGTGCTATTTGACGGACGCGGTTCGCTCGATCTTGATATGATCTCGCTTTATCCGGAGAAGACATGGAAAAATCGACCCAACGGTCTGCGCGCGGATCTCGTTCAAAAGCTGGCTAATCTCAAGCCAGGGTTTGTACGCTTCCCCGGTGGGTGTATTGTTGAAGGTCGATATCTCTCCACTCGATACCAGTGGAAGAAAACCATCGGTCCGCCAGAGGAGCGCGAGAACCTCATCAACCGGTGGAATAACGAATTCGGGCATAAACCGGCACCGGACTATTTTCAATCTTTCGGGCTCGGCTTCTTCGAGTATTTCCAGATGTGCGAGGATATCGGCGCTCAGCCATTGCCAGTCGTCAACTGTGGCATGGCATGCCAGTTCAATTCCAAGCAACTCGCGCCAATGAGCGAAATCGACACTTATGTGCAGGACGCACTCGATTTAATTGAGTTTGCCAATGGTTCTGCCGAGAGCGAATGGGGCGCTAAACGAGCAGCCATGGGACACCCCGCGCCATTCAGCATGAAGTATATCGGCGTTGGCAATGAGCAGTGGGGAATGGACTATTTCCCACGCTACGAGGCGTTTGCGAAGGCCATCAAGGCGAAATATCCTCAAGTCACCATTGTCACGAGCGCCGGCCCGAGTCCTGATAACCCTGATTTCACGCTCGCGTGGAAGATGCTGAAAGGTATGCCAAAGAAGCTGGTCGACATCGTCGACGAACATTGTTATGCCCTTCCAGACTGGTTCTTTGACAACACCCATCGTTACGACAAATATGATCGATCTGGTCCAAAAGTTTTTATGGGGGAATACGCGGCTCAGAGCGTTGGCATTGCCAAACCAGAGAATCAGAACACTTGGCTCTGCGCAATTTCTGAAGCTGCTTTCCTCACTGGGTTGGAGCGCAACAGCGACGTGGTCCGCATGGCATCGTATGCACCCCTATATGCCCATGTCGACGCATGGCAGTGGTCCCCGAACATGATCTGGTTTGATAATCTGCATTCTTACGCAACGCCAAATTATTACGTTCAGCAGCTATTCATGCGTAATCGTGGGGATAGGCTTGTCCATTCAGTCCTTAGTGAATTGCCAGTATCAGATAAACCAAACAGATTATATGCATCCACTGTTCTGGATGAAAAGAACCACGAACTAATTGTCAAAGTTGTAAACGGTACTGAGCAGTTAACAACTATGTCATTGCGTGGCGTAAATACATTCCTGTCGGACAAGGATTCGGTCTCTGTTACCGTACTTCAAAGCGGCAACAATTCAGCAGTAAACTCACTGGCCGACCCCACCCACATATCTCCAACAAATACTTCCGAAACGCTTAATGGTTCCGATCCAATACTAACCGTGACATCCTCCTCAGTTACTGTGTTTCGCATTCGACTTCGACAGTGACGACAATTGAGGCGCAAAACGTGCCTTGAGAGCCGTATATGAGTTACAATATGGAGAATTCGAGAGATAGTTTACGAAACAAATCGATCCG
>JBDUAM010000171.1:0-2133 GCA_040004655.1 Chthonomonadales bacterium
ACGGAAAAGAGACTGTTACGAGCTTGGAACATGGTGAGGACCCTCTCCATGCGCTGAAGCGAGTACTCAATCGGTTTAAGTTTGTTGAATTGCCGGGGCTGCCACCGTTTTGTGGCGGGGCTGTAGGGTTCATGGCGTACGACATGGTGCGGCATTTTGAAAAATTGCCGGATTCTACCGTAGATGATATTGGCGCGGACGATTGCCGTTTTCTATTTACTGACACTCTTTTGATCTTTGACCATCTGAAGCACAAACTCAAAGTGCTTTGCCTTGCGCGAATAGACGGGGATGTTGAGGCGGCATATAAGAATGCCGTATCCAAAATAGAGGACCTTGTAGAACGACTACATCGCCCATTGCATCTGCCGAGAGTGCGGCAACGACAGGCTGACTTAACTATTGAAGCCAACATGACTCAGGCAGAGTATGAGGACAAAGTCGAGCGTTGCAAAGAATATATTTATGCAGGGGACGCATTTCAGGTTGTGCCGTCGCTTCGGTTTTCGGTGAAGTTGGATGCTTGCCCGTTTGAGGTTTATCGGGCTTTGCGGTCGATCAACCCTTCTCCATACATGTACTACCTTGATCTTCGGGATTGCCAGATCGTCGGCACAAGCCCGGAGATTCTTGTTACGCTTGAAGGTGGAAAAGTTACCGTTCGGCCGATTGCGGGAACCCGAAAGCGTGGAGCAACCGACGACGAAGACCAAGAATTTGCGGACGACCTCTTAGCCGATGAAAAAGAGCGCGCTGAACATATCATGCTCGTGGACCTCGGGCGGAACGACGTCGGCAGGGTCGCGAAGTTTGGGACTGTTCGTGTAGATGAATTGATGATCATTGAGAGATATTCGCACGTGATGCACATTGTTTCCAACGTCAGCGCACAACTTGCAGATGGTCTGGATGTGTTTGACGTAACGCGTGCCTGTTTTCCGGCCGGTACATTGACTGGTGCGCCTAAGGTTCGAGCGATGGAGATCATTGAGGAGCTGGAGCCAACCCGTCGAGGGGTTTACGGTGGCGCTGTTGGCTATTACAGCTTCAACGGCGATATGGATTTTGCCATTGCGATTCGGACCAGTATGGTCGTGGATGGAACCGCCTACGTACAGGCAGGCGCGGGAGTGGTAGCCGACTCTATTCCGTCTAACGAATATCATGAATGCGTGAACAAGGCAAAGGCGATCATATCGGCAATTCAACTCGCAGAAGAGGGGCTCGAATAACATGCCTCGAACTATTCCTCAGTTGACGGTTAAGGATGTTTCAGCGTCTGTTAAATTCTATGGCGATGCACTGGAGTTTGTTGCGACATTACTTGATCCTCCCGGAAATCCCGATTTTGCAGTTCTTGAAAACGGCGACGCGTCATTATACCTCGTTTCAAGATCATCGCGGGAGCAGGAATACCAGATCAAGGACCTTGAATCCAACAAGTCCGGCGTTGGTGTGAGAATTTACCTTGAAGTGGACAATGCAGAATCTGTGCATGCGAAAATCGCCCGGTTGGGGATTGTGCCCAACCGTCCGCTGAGTTACAATAAGGCAGAAGATTACACCGAGTTTTCGTTTCTCGACCCTGATGGTTACGAAATAGGGGTCTATTCGTGATGCCAACTCCATTTTATCTTGTTGACGCCTTTGCCTCGCAGCCATTTCACGGCAATCCCGCCTGTGTCTGCCTCTTTGTGGACGACAAATCGGACGCATGGAAGCAATCTCTTGCCGCAGAAATGAATCAGGCCGAAACAGCGTTTGTACTGCGTGATGGTAACGGATATGCGATCAGATGGTTTACGCCAACCACGGAAGTCGACCTATGCGGTCATGCGACAATTGCATCCGTTCACGCTTTGCACGAACATGGGCTATTACCTGAACGTGGGCGTACTACGTTTTCAAGTAAGAGTGGACCGCTGCCCGTCTGGTCAGAAAATGGGCTCTACTGGATGGACTTTCCCAAAACCATTGCTGCTGAAAGCGCAGAGGTTCCGGAGAATCTACTTGAGGGTCTTGGACTGGATAGTTATCAGTGGGTCGGCCGATCAATTTTCGATATTCTCGTGGAAGTAGATTCAGCGGCAACGTTGAAGTCGCTGGCTCCAGACTTTTATCATCTTTCGACAG
>JBDUAM010000391.1:0-2126 GCA_040004655.1 Chthonomonadales bacterium
TTTGTCTTGTATCATAAGGTGTCTACTCCTTAGTTAGTTGTTGAGTGCGACGGTGCGCTCGGTTGTAAGCGAGTTCCGTCAGTGCGTCGATGAAGAAAGCAATCTGCGCCGGATGGCACGTGATCTCTTTCCCAAAGGCTTTAAGGACAATGTCCTCGTTGTTGTTTCCGGTTTCGTAGACGGCGCAGTAGGGCACGCCTATTCCCGTCTCCGACCACAGGTTGTAGTGAAACTGCTGCGTAGTCTTGTCGTCTTCGAAGCCGCGATTGTGCGCGTCGACGATGTCTTTCGCAAGCGCCCATCTGATCGTTTCGACGATCAGGCGACCACTTTCATCCACGATGCAGTGGTTGTAACCGTTTGCGGGTTTATCACGCACGATCTTCCATTTCATTTTCGGTTTGTTCATGATTTATTTGGTTGGTGCTGGAGTCTTCACTTCAATCCAGCGTTTGTTATCCTTGTCCCACATTTCCAGGCGCGTCTCGTCGCGTAAAGCTGAACGCACGCCTGCGAAAATTTGAATTGCGTCTGCGACCGTGTGTCGGCCGAAGGCATCGTACAAGGTCTGCACCGTGCGGAAGCGCGGCAAGAGCACCTTGCGTTTCTTTCCCTTGCCCGTCGTCTCTGCTCCGAAGGGTAGGTGATACTGTTCTGCGATGTGTTTCGTTTGCATAGTCAAGGCAGCAGCCCCCGCTTTCGAGGGCTGCTGAGTATGACTACCAACCGAAGATGCGGCGGGCGTAGTCAGTTCCTTCCAACTCCGTATCCGCCATGGAAAGCAAGGCGTAGGTCGAGAGTAGGGAGAGCGTGATCTCCTGACCGGCGTTGTCTGCCACGGCGTTCATGAGGAACACGAGCCGCTGGGTCGCATTCAAGCGCGCCAAGAAGCGGCGGTAGCCCGTTTCCAACTTATCCCACTCCACCATGATCGGCGCGGTTTTTTGACGGTTGTGATAATCATCATACTGTTTCGGAGTGCGATACAGATGCCCGCTCGATTGCTCGAAGGACGCTTCGATCACACCAAGTTCTTGTAGAGAGAAGAACTTATGGAGTGTCTGCCGCAGCGCAGCATCTGCATCCCCACCTTGGATTCGCACACTATTGAATAGGCGAACCGCGCTGAGGAAGGCCGTCCCAAGCGCACACACTTGGCAAGGCTTAGCCTTGGTGACTTTCGCCTTGATCAGTTTCTGTAAATCCCCGTAGGCGTGGGGAGACGTGATGCCGTCGCTGGCGTATTGGGTCACGTAGGTTCCGATCGTGGCGATGAATGTTTCAGCTTTAAGCTGAGCGATAGCGTCACGGGCGATGGCCCGGCGCTTTTTGATTAGTTCTGGTGTTAGTTTCTTCATTGGTTTTCTTTGGTTATTTTGCAGGTCCTCCCTGCGGAAAATCATAGACGGTGACGGGAATGTTGTTGGAGCAGAGGGAGCGCATGATCAGCGGCTGCACATACTTCCACTCTCCGCCGGCCAAACCACACCCAATGCGCGGCATGTGAACGGAGCAACTACCTCGCGCCGCGAGCACAGCGAGCTTGTCGAGGCAGAAACTAAGCGACGAATAATTCAAAGGGATGACACCGGGCGTCATCGGTTCTCGCTGTGCCAGCATGTTCGCCACGAACACATCGTCCGGGATGAACTGCGCCAGCTTGACCTGTCCCAAGACGAAGGGCACGTCCTGTTGCAGGTCCGGCGGAAGCGAGTCGCGTCGGCGAAACCAATCGCGGTAGACCCGCTCCGGTTCCGGACTGACCGCGGAGAGAGCGAGGACGAAGCCTTTGCCCCATCCTCCCTCTCGGTTGACGACGTGGGCGATAATCTTGCGGCCGAGCCCGATGGGTTTGGTCGCGTCGCCTGTGATGTAGGTGATGTTGGTCATATTATATAGGTCCGTCGAGTCTCTCATTCCGGGCGAACTCGTCGCGGATGTCAAGGCTGAGTGGTGGGTGAAGGTCGATGCTAGATTTAATTGCAGCTTCGGTGTTGCCGCACATAGTTACGCCGCTTCTTTCGGCACGAATCTGCATGGCCCCGGTCGGGGTCTTCCAGATTTTCCATCCTTTGTAGTGTGTCATAGTTAGATTCCCCACGCTCTGTCCCGGGCTGCATCAGCAG
>JBDUAM010000290.1:0-7058 GCA_040004655.1 Chthonomonadales bacterium
CGGGTCTCTTGCTAAATATCAAATAATTTCAGAGCAGGTGAACCTGCTTGCAGACAAACTTTAGCCCATCGTTTCGAATAAGGGCTCCGGGCAGAAGGCCCGCCTCGCAGAGCACTTGAAATCCGTTACAGATGCCGACCAGGTAACGACCCTTTTCTGCGTGTGTCCGAATAGCTTCCATCACTGGTGAAAAACGAGCAATCGCGCCTGTTCGAAGGTAATCTCCATAGGAGAAGCCTCCGGGAAGAATGATGCAATCGTACCCTTTAACGGAAGCATCTTCATGCCAGATATACTCCACCGGCTTGGACATCACGTTCTTGATGACAAAGTAGGCGTCTTGATCGCAGTTGCTGCCTGGAAAACGGACTACACCAAACTTCAATCGATCACCTCACAGCGATAGTCTTCAATCACGGGATTGGCGAGCAACTTATCGCACATCTCTTTTACGCGCCCTTCGACATTTCCGGTACCATCACTGAGTTCAAGTTCAATATATTTTCCAATTCGAACTTGTTCAACTTCAGTATAACCAAGAGATTCTAGAGAGTTCTGAACAACCCTTCCCTGAGCATCCAAAAGTGTTGGTTTGAGCGTGACATAGACCTTAACCCGAGGCATTTCCAACTCCTGTTAGCGCGTATGTAGCAGTATCCATAATAGCACACCCACGATGCCGCAAACACCAATTCCGATGGTCCAGAGATAGGCAGCGACGGGTGTCGATTGCCTTGTGGTGGGCAATGATCGACTCTCTTCGAGAACAATTTGAGGTGTCTCGACGAGTTCCGGTTTTGCTTCTTGCGCCTGCTGGACTGGCGCTGGCTCTGGCCGAGGAGTTGGTTTCGGATTCGATGGTAATTTAGGCACGAATCCGATCCTGCGTTCCACATGTCGCCTTGCCTGTCGACCCAGCAATCTACCAATGGGTCCCAATAAGTGAGGCGCAAGCAGACCTATCGCAACAATGGCGACTATTCCAATTGCAATCGGGTGTATCATCATAAGTATTGGAAGGACCATGATCACGTCCAATATCATTTGCCGCCCAATTTCTGGTTTATCCGCACTGTGACTTCTTCCATGTCGAGTGTGGTCCACTCTACGCGCTTTGTTCTACTCGATTGGCCCGAAACAATTCGCAGCGAACTTTTGGGGACACTGGTCACATCAAAAAGCAGTTCTAAGAGAGCCGCATTAGCTTCACCAACAACGGGTGGAGAGGTTACGCGGACCGATAACGTTGACGCCTCGAGGGCTCTGATCTCGTTGCGGCCAGATCGAGGTGTCAGCCGTACATCCAATCGAGCGCTCATGGTGTCAATCCGCCAACATCAGGCTTAGCATCAAGACAATGCTGCCGTTATTAATCGCGTGTGCCACCATGCCTGGAAGCAGAGAATTCCTGTTTCGGTAAAGCGTATTGAAAAGCAATCCAATCGTAAAGATGCTAAAGAATCCTGCCGGTAACTGTGGATGGAGGATCGCAAAGACTCCGGCAGAAGTTAGCGAAGAACCAACTCGTCCCAGGCTCGGATGTAAGGCATTCAAAAATACACCCCGAAACATGGTCTCCTCAATCAGGGGTGCCATCAGCGATGCCTCGCAGAGTGTTAGGAATAAGATCAACATGTTGTGCGAGTTAAGGGCATCTGTAACGGCTGGATTTACTGGCGACGTAAAATGTTTGAAAACCTGAGTGGCTATCAGTGTCACGATAATGATCACCGGTAGAGCCGCAAAATAGCCGCATATTCCCCACACGATGTCCCCGATGGTTTGTCCGCGTTTGAAACCAATGTCATTCCATGAGACAACACCCTGCCTTCGAAAACGGAGAAACAATAAAAGTGGTGGAATCGTGGTGACAAATGCAAGCAAAATAGAAATCGACATTCGGGATGCAGGCGACATGGATTTCATGAAGTCCAACCATCCCTGACTTTGAATTCCCGTCATCAGCAGGCGAATGCCTGCCATGGAACACAGATAGATTACAAAGATTGAGTAGAGTACACGAGCCTGAACGGGTTGGAGGGCTTCTGCAGGACGGATGTCATACATGTTCAGGATTTCAGGCTGTATTCGAACGTGTGGGTGCTTGCGCCTCCAGGCTACAAAGGCAACAAGCAGGATGCCCATTCCCAGCCCAACCAAACCTACCAGTATCATCAGGATGCCAATGATTCCCATTCGAATGGTCGAGGAGTGGAGAATATCACTCTGTTCTTCGGCAAGATTCTTCTGGCCCGAGCTTTTGTACAATGCTAAGAGGGCAAGGTGTTCGTGCCAGCCGAGGTCCATGGTGCGGATCAATTTGGCGTAAGTCGATGCCTGTTCGGAAGCTGTTTTCCCGGTAAATATCGCCTTCCACATGGAAATCTCGCTCTCGATCTGAGCAGCGGTCAGCGGTTTATCGTCGATACGAGGCTTGGAAGTGCGCAGCCCGACAAGTGTTTTTTGCCACGCAGGGTCTTTGAGAAAATTTTGAATTATGGCTAATACTCTGGTGGAATTAGCGGAATGGGTGATGGAATTGATCTCTTGAAGATTTGTGACCAGTTTCCGGGCTATCTGTTTGCCGCTCGCTGAGTTGGGGCTGTATTCTTGCAGAGAATAAACCTGTCGGCTTTCGATGGACACATCGAGGTACAACTTTGTGGCATCGTTAACTGTTTTGCCGCGACCCGTACGCATATTGAAAAAGCTGGATGCGCAGAGAAGGATGACTACGGCGACAAGACCCCACTTCCAACGATAATTCACACCTGGATCGGGTATAAGATCCGAATTCGAATCTGGTTCTGTCACAGAGATTCCTTATTTGATGCAAGCGAACCGACTGCAGACAGGCTCAAATGGATTTCAATCCCCTCTGGGAAATTTTTATCTTCACCCGAGCCAGATTGGTCTTAGCAGCGGCATCACCCGGAATGGACGCACATCTTTCCCAGACTTTCAATGCAGTATCCAGCTGGTTCAGCTTTTCGTAAGTGTGCGCGAGCATGTGAAGTGTGAGTGTGGCAACGTCTTTCTTCTGAGCGGCGCCTTCATAATAGGATAACGCCTTAATATAGTTCTTTTTGCGTTGATAATAGTAGTTTCCCAGTTCGTCGTACATGTACGACGTATTCGGATTTGCCTTTAGTCCCTGATCATACAGGGCGATAGCTTCATCGTCGCGATCCATACTCCAGAGCAGCCAACCAGCGTTTGCATAGGAGTCGAGGTCGGTTGGCCGGGCTGTCACTACGGATTTCAGCAGATTGACCATATGAGCGTATTCGCCCTTATGCCAGTGAGCATCACCAATCACAATAAACTGGTCGGTTACCGCATTGAGCATCCAATCGGCTCGCTCTTGCGATGTCAACTGCGCTCCACCTTTAGCGGGCTTTAGAGCCTTTGGAGCCTTGTGCTCGTGGTCATGGTCTTGCTCCTGTGCGAGGCAGGAGGGCGCAAGGTAGAGAGCGCCTACAACGGTCATCAAAATCCAACGGTTTCGCACTTATCGTTCCTCCCTGATTGGTCGCGAAAATTCTATTTGGTTCCAAGCATCTTCAATGCGGCTTCCGCCGCGTGCCTAACGACAAATTCTTTGTGAGTTAGTAGTTTCCGCAATGCCGGAATGGCCGATGGATCTCCTAATTTACCACAGGCGATTGCAGCGTTCTTCACAATTGCTTCATCTTCATCTTTAAACGCCTGAATGAGCGCAGGAACAGCACGCTTGTCGCCAATGTTACCCAGCGCTTTCACGGCCTGCTCACGCGTGTCTTCATGATCTTTCAGATTTACCGCAGCCAGCATCAGCGGTTCTACGGCGCGCTTGTCCTTCAATGCACCGAGCGCTTGAATGGCCCGAAACCGTACCATCAGGACCTTATCATGTGCCGCAACCAGTAGACCTGGTACCGATGACGTTTCGTGAAGATACCCAAGGCTATACGCTGCTGCGGTTCTGACGTAGGGATCTTTATCCTTCAGCCCGTGAACAAGTACGCCGACGGCACGTCGATCACCCAGCATGCTGAGCGCATTCGCCGCGTAGAATTTCACGCCGAACTGGATGTTTGGGCCTTTGTCTGATACTACATCCATCAGGCTCTGCGTCACAGATTTGTCGCCAATATTTCCGAGAGCAATGGCAGCCGCTTTTTGAACTGGCGCAGATTTGTCCCTGAGCAGCGGGACAATCGCGCGGGCTGCCCGCTTGTCTTTCAGTCGACCCAGTGCAGTTGTCGCTTTCAACCGAACCCGATCGTCGGAATCCTTGAGGGACTTGATAAGAGGCGAGATTGCTTCCGGTGTGCCAATGTTCCCGATTGAATCTACGACGGTGCGCCTCACATCTACGTCTTTGTCGGTCAAACGGTCGATCAATGGACCCAGCGCTCGTCTATCTCCAAGCACCCCGAGGGCCGACGCAGCTCCAATTCGAACTCCAGAATCGCTTGATTTCAGTTGGGCCATGAGCGGTGCGACTGCACTCTTGTCCCCGGTGTTGGCAATGGCCGCAACAATCTGTTCGCGGATGGAGGCAACTCTCTCTTGCGGCAGAGCAGCAAGCAGGGCTGGTACTGCCGATTTGTCTTTTCTGCGAGCAAGTTCATGCGCCGCGTCGGCGCGAACGGAGACGGACTTCGCGGACAAATCCTGAACCAGTTTGCTGACCGGTCGATTGTCAGGTTTATCCACTGACTGACCAATGCATGGACACGACAATGCCAGCACAATGGTCAGGCAATAGAGCGATTTATGCTTTTGCGCGGTCGCCATCTAACCGTTCTTTCAAAAGTCGGTTGATCTCCTGAGGATTCCCTTTGCCTTTGGTCTCCTTCATTACCTGTCCGACCAGGAAGCCAAACTTCTTCTCGTCGCCCTCAAGCAATGCGTTCCATACTTCTGTCTGAGCAGCAATCGTGCTGTCAATGATGGCAGTAAGGGCGCCCTCATCTTTGATCTGCGGACCTTCCGCTTCGGCGAGGCTGGCGCCATCTGCGCCGGTTTCGAACATCTTTTCAAATATGGCCTTAGCCATCTTGCCGCTGACCGTGCCGCCTGCAACGAGCTTAATCAGTCCGCCCAATTTCTCGGGAGTGATCTTGCTGTCATTGACCTCGGTGTTGGTCGCGTTCAAGAGGCGAGCAAATTCACCCATCATCCAGTTGGAAGCCGCTTTCGGGTCGCCGCCGAATTTGACGGTCCGCTCATAGAACGATGCCATTTCACGAGTTTGCGTGAGAACATCGGCGTCATACGCAGGAATTCCGTACGACTCCACAAATCTAATTCGTGCGGCATCGGGCAATTCTGGCATCGAATTTCGAATACCATCAATCCACGCATCATCTATGGAAAGGGGAACGAGGTCCGGCTCTGGGAAGTATCGGTATTCCTGTTCGCCCTCTTTAGATCGCTGCCCGAAGGTTGCCTGTTTGGTATCGTTCCATCCGCGAGTCTCCTGAACAACGGTTCCGCCGCCCTCCAGAAGTTCTATTTGTCGGGAGACCTCAAACTGGGTGCCTTTGTAGACTGCTCGAAAGGAATTCAGGTTCTTGATTTCGGTTTTGGTTCCGAAGGTGTCACTCCCTACGAGGCGCACCGAGAGGTTCGGCTCACACCGGAGCGAGCCTTCTTCCATCTTGCCGTCGGTCACCCCAATATACGTTAGAATGGCACGCAATTTGGTGAGGTAAGCGCGAGCTTCTTCAGCGGTATGCATGTCTGGTGGAAATGCGGTGACAATCTCCATAAGTGGCACACCAGATCGGTTGTAATCGACCTCGCTCTCGTCGCCCAGCACGTGAAATAGCTTCCCCGTATCTTCCTCGAGGTGTACCCGAAGAATATGGACGCGCGTGGTTTTACCTTCGACCTCGATATCCAGATAGCCGTCTCGACCAATGGGAAGGTCGTATTCGCTTATCTGATATCCCTTTGGCAGGTCGGGATAGAAGTAGTTCTTTCGGTCAAACTTGGCGTTACGGGTAATGGTGCAGTTAAGAGCCAGCGATGCACGAATGACGTGCTCGACGGCCGTGCGGTTCATCACCGGCAGGGAACCGGGCATGCCGAGGCATACCGGGCAGCACCGGGTATTCGGTTCGCCACCAAAGGCGTTCCGGCAACTGCAGAACATCTTGCTCTCCGTGAGCAGTTCTGCGTGTACTTCCATTCCAATTACGGCTTCATAATTTGCCATTCAGCGAGCAATTCTCCAGTTTTGTTGCGAAATCTGTGGTGCGAAAAATGTTGTCGACTATTCGAGCATGAGCTGCATATGAAATACGTCGAGCCACTGGTCAAACTTATAAACAGCATGAAAGATCGTACCGCGATCCTCAAATCCGTGCGACCGATGCAATCGAATGCTGGCGTCATTCTTACTGTCAATATCCGCGACAATAGAATGAAACCCACCTGCCCTTGCTGCTTCGATTAGCCTCTTTAGCAAAATCCCGCCGGTTCCCTTGCCCCGATGATCGGGCCCGATGTAGATTGAATTCTCAACCGTAAACCGGTATCCAATACGCGCATGAAACCTACTGAGTGAAGCCCAACCTAAAACCCTGTCAGCGTTGTCAACAGCCACATATATCGGCAAGTTCTGAGCTTTTCTAAGCTCAAACCATTCAACGCGATCCACCATTGACTGAGGCTCATAATCCGCTGTCGCCGTGGAGTTCAGCACTGCCTCGTTGTAGATGTCCAAAATGGCTTGCAGATCGGCTTCCGTAGCATCTCGAACAGTTATAGTTGGGTCAACCGGCAATTCTAACTCCCGAGTTTAGAGCGATGGTCGACGCCTGTGCCATTCATTTGCCTGCTCATAGGCATACGCTGTACGCAGGATGGTCGATTCAGCAAATGCGTTTCCGATGATGTGCAGCCCGACTGGCAGACCTTCGCTGAATCCACACGGAACCGAGATCGCGGGCAGGCCGGCCATGTTTACCGGAATGGTACAGATATCGGCCAGCTTCATCGCAAGTGGATCGTTTGCTTTTTCGCCGATTTTGAAGGCAACTGTTGGTGAGGTCGGTGTCAATAAG
>JBDUAM010000050.1:0-2125 GCA_040004655.1 Chthonomonadales bacterium
GCAATATCGGGCTCCGCCCACTGGTGTCCGCGGTAAGCCGAGATTTCTCTCCAACCTCGTTCTGGAACAGGAACAAGCTTGTAATCTACGAGGAAACTGTTGCCTTCATTCATGAATGCCGTGTTGCCACTCCAATTGGTCCCAATCGTTGGAATGCCGAGCGCCATCGCCTCCATATATGGCCTGCCCCATCCTTCACCTCTCGATGGTAAGACAAACGCATCGCTCTCCCGGTAGAGATCCAACAGGTCCTTGCGCGGCAGTTTATCAAAAATGAACCGAACTACTCCTGTGGTGACAAGATCAGTGAGGTCTAATTGCAAGTGGTCTTTTACGAACTCCTGCGCCTGCTCGAATATCTGGTCGGAAGTGTAACCGTTGGTGGACCAGACCTTCATGATTAGCCGGACATTTGGATCTGCGTTAAATTCTTGAAGGAAACCCGTAAGAAGGCAATCCCAGCCCTTGTGTAATGTCCAGTCGAAAACCGTGAGGAATTGAAACACTTCCCCCTTACGTTTGTGGCAGTCCTCTTTCCAGCTGACGATTTAGAATGTTCAACCGCAAACTGACCGAGGTCGATGGCGCCCGGAACCACCCTGAGCTTCGCCGGATGTACGCCGGAATTGGCGAATGCATCTCGTCCATGTTCTGATGTTGCCCAGACGAAATCAAACTTGTTGAGCGATTTCACCCATTCATCAGGAAGTCGATCTGTCTCAAACATGGTTCGAGCAATCGTAATCCCTGCCTTGTCGTTTATCCGACCAACCAGCGATTGCGGCAAGTCCTGAATAATCTGGATAAATCCCTCTGGAACCGTCGTCTGTTCTAACTTGAGCAGGGACGCGCCTGATTCACCTGACAGATCGACTGTGTCAAAGCTCCACGGCACCGTCTGAGCGGCAACAATAAGATTTGGGCTTCCGTCTGACTCACCGGCATTTAATGGCAACTGAGACAGAGAGAATAGGAGACTTCGGCTCTCTTCACCATATCCACTTGGGTCTCGAAGCGGCCCCGTCCAGACTACTCCAACTTCTGTATCCGAAGGCGGGGAAGTTACAATCTGGATTGGAGCCTGAACATGTCGCTCATGGATACAATTCAATGCAAATTGAAGGACCTCTTCCAGATTTGCAGGGGTATTCGTTTCTTGAGCCGTCAGTTGTCCCTGTCGGAATCGGTGTTCATAGAGCTTCGCATGCTGGAAGAACCGATAGAATCCGGAAAGGAATGAATACAGGAAGCCATGTACACCATCGCGGGTGGCCTGTCCCTGCTCATAATAGCCGCGAAAGTCCTGAACGAAGTGGCGAATGCTGTTCTGCCAACTGTAAGAATGACCGTCGCGGTGCATGTTTGCCGCTTCAGACGTCGTGTAGTTGTCTAGCTTTCCCAAATAGTGCGAAAGAGATGTAAAAGAATTGTGGAGGAGCGACACATTAGGGTCGTCTCCCGGAAACATGACAATTTCGCCATCTACCTGTGCGCCTGAATGTGGTCGCGGGTTGAAGAAGAAACAGCCATTTTTGAAGAGCCTCGGAGCTGTGTAACCAGGATAGAGGCACTGCATCCAATGGCCGGCAAAGATATGCCGAAAAGGTACCAGCATCCCAGAAAATGCGTCGCCACGATCCTCAATCATCTTGAGGATTGCTTCACCCATCTGGGGAGGTACTCGCTCGTCTGCATCAAGGTAGAAGACCCATTCATGTTCTGCCCGAGTTGCAGAGGCATTGCGGGCGCGGTCGAAATTCTTAATCACGGGGTGGGACATCACATTGTCTTCACCTACTATTTCTGCCGCAAGTTCCCTGGTGCGGTCGGAACTCTCCATATCGCAGACGATAATTTGATCCGTCCAACCTGTTAAACTCTGAAGGCATTCGGTGATGTTGTGCTCTTCGTTTCTGGTATGAACGATGGCGGAAATACCTGACTTGAACCGACTGACACGAAACGAAGACTTGTTCTTCTGAGAAGTAGCAGCAGGATTGCCTTTGAGAACCGCAAGAATATGTTCGTTCTGCTCTACACAGTTATCGCCGTAATATCGAAGTTCGTGAATGTCAAATGGCTTGAGAATGCGCTGCCACTCTTCAATCGGTAAGAGGCGCTCATC
>JBDUAM010000058.1:0-2120 GCA_040004655.1 Chthonomonadales bacterium
CTGTGTACAATTTTTGTCGAAGGTGATTCGGAATTTGGCTGTTTCCCATCTTTTTACAAAAAGGCGTCCTTTGCGATCATCTATGAATACAGAGTGGCGCATGTTAGCCGACCAAGACCACGCTAGCGGATCGTCTTCGTCGATAATGTCATCGGATTCCGTTGATAACGTAAAGCTTGCAAGTTGACCGTCAAGAAGTACAACATGATTGCCCGGAGGTTTGTTTGCTCGGATCGAGCCAAATAGAGGGACATTTACAAGCCCTAGCGTATCCGCCCAGCTTTCTGTAGATGTCGGATCCCAAGACTGCGAACGGTGGTTAGTTGACATAGTACAATCACCTAATCTCTACTTTAGTTTGGGTGTGCGCTCGTGATGAAGCGTGTAAATGCTATGAATCATGTAGACATTTGACGGAGCAAATCTTGAACTATTTTACACTTATATCAAACAATTTACTATAATCATCTGAAATTATTGGTTACGAGATTTCATTTTGACGTGAGGGAGACGTTACAACGCGAGGATTAAGTTAGCCAGTGAGACCAAGTAAGGATTTCGATGCAGTGACACGTAGCAGCAACCGTGATTACAATCCGTTGCAATTCGTGCTAATCTCTCTCTATAATCAATCCAACGCAAGTCTAACCAGACTCTCAAATAATCCAACGGAGAATACGATGAATGACAATTTTGAACCGAAGATGGACCGGCGCCAGTTCCTATCCGGAATAGGCGCCGGGGCGACCCTGTTGGCGGTGCATCCTGGTGGAATCTCGCAGGGACCAAAGAGTACCGCTGCCATCGACAAGGTGAATTTCGCGGGGATCGGCATCGGCAGCCAGGGCGGCGGCGATGTGGACAACATCGTTGCGGAGGGCGGAAATCTGGTCGCCCTGTGCGACATCGACGCGAAGTACGCTGGCAAGAAATTTGATCAATATCCCAAAGCGCAGAAGTTTGTTGACTATCGCGTGATGTTTGACAAGCTGGGCAAAGATATCGACGCGGTGGTAATCGGCACGCCGGATCACACGCACGCCATGATCACCATGGAGGCCATGCGCCGGGGCAAACACGTCTACTGCGAGAAGCCGCTGACCCACACCGTTCACGAGGCGCGAACCATTATGGCCGCCGCCAAAAAATATGGCGTGGTGACCCAGCTCGGCAACCAGGGGCACAGTACAGACACCATTCGGCGCACCTGCGAGTGGGTCTGGGCGGGGGCTATTGGCAAGGTTCACACGGTCCACGCGGCCTGCGGCGAGTTCAAAGAGGTATACAGCCAGATTAGAAATCTGGACAAGTTGGATCAGAAGTACGAAGTTCCTGCTGGGCTCGATTACGACAAGTGGATCGGACCTGTGCCGTTTCGCGCTTACACGCCTTTCTGGGTTCCGTGGAACTGGCGCGGATGGATGCCGTTTGGCACGGGCACGATCGGCGACTGGTTCTGCCACGTGGTCGACCCGTCGTTCTGGGCTCTCAATCTGGATGCTCCCACTTCCGTGCATGCCGAAGTCACGGATTACGATCCAAAAATCCACGGGTTGACCTATCCGCCCGCCACGCGAATCACCTTTGAGTTCCCCGCGAACAAGGAGCGTGGTCCCGTCAAGCTCGTCTGGCATGACGGCAACAACCCCATCCCAACGCCCAAGGATTTCCCAGCAGACGATCAGGTTCCGCGTACCGGCGCCATCATCTTTGGCGACAAGGGGATGATTGTCCACGGGTCGCACGGAGCTGGCGGATGCCACCTGCAGCCGGACAATGTGCGAGAGGCGTTCTCAGGCAAGAACGCTCCTGAACCCAAGATCACGCGGGTAAAAGGACACCACTGGGACTTCCTGGAGGCCATCAAAACAGGTCGCGAGGCAGGCTCAAACTTCGCCTACGGCGCAAGGTTGACTCAGGTCGCCCTGCTCGGCGCCATCGCCCTGAAGTTCCCCGGCGAGACGTTGAAGTGGGACAACAAGTCGGCGCGATTTACCAACAACAACGAAGCAAACATGCTGGTCAATCCGCCGTATCGTAGAGGGTATGGGTTGTAGGTTTGTAAAGTGCCGCCCGAGAGAATAATCGCGCCTGAAGCTGAGCCGAAAGTGATGTCACCG
>JBDUAM010000281.1:0-2120 GCA_040004655.1 Chthonomonadales bacterium
AGGCAAATCTGCCGTGGTCCGGTTAGCTCGGGTTTTCCGTCGCGCAGCACACGCGCCGCACACTTGAAGCAGTCGGGCCCGAAGGCTGACGCACCGTGCCCGAGTTGAACCGGCTGATGGCCAATCAGCCTACTCGGTTGCCTGCCACCGATTGGAAAACATAGTGGTCGAGGTCGCGTGGGCGCTGAGAACCGGACTAGCCTCTGAGAAACAAGTATTCTCAGTCGCAGTCGTGGACAGGTCTGCAGAGAAGCCTGCATATCGGTATCAATCCGATTTGGACCTACGCCAACGCACGGCAAAGGCATTTCGCACAGTTCTTTTATCGACTGAGGTCAAGGGTGCTGGCGAGGGTGTCGAAAATCAACTGGGCGGTTTATGTAAGGTGGCCCACATCCCTCGGATCATGAAGACGAACGCAAGATCGAGACCTCTACCGTGACAGCAAGGAAGTAATACGTAACTTACAGAAATCAGGGCTCCGGATGGCCATTTTGTGCGCCCCTGAGACACACTTGATACCCTTTATTGCACCCTTATCGAACCCATGTCCTCTGTCCACCAAACCTCTGTCCAGACCTCTGCCGTAAGGCAAAGGTCGCGGGTTTGATAAGGCTCCGAAGTGGGTGCACCCAAACAGCCCAGAGCCGAGGAACGCCGCCGTGTTCTGCTGGGTGATTTCCTTTTCAGCCTCGGCTTCCGGTCTAAGCTTCACCCCGAAGATGAGTGCGAGGACGCGAATGCCTTTCTCGCCCTTTTCACTCGGCTCCCTGCTGGTTCCATCTCCAGAGGCCACCGCCGGGCCGCAACCATGGAGGCCTCTCGCTACAACTAGAGCCAAGAACTAAAATGGTTTCAACGGGCTGTTTGGACTCGCCATGATTCGGATCGCGGCTGAAAATATCTACGTTCTGAGGAATTCGACGGGGAAACCCTTCACTGAACTGCTGGATCGGTTGATCCGCAGTTCCGTGCCAATCCTTGGTATTCCCGCTACGGCTGTCCTGGATAGCCCCAGAGTCAACTACCCGGACGGAGGTGTGGACACCCAGGTGACAGAAGGCTGCTCTGGCGATCCTAGTGGTTATTTCAACGAACCAACCGCATGGCAGTACAAGGCTGTTTCGTTGAGGGATTTCACCGACAGTAAGGTGAAGGAAGAAATCAACTGAGACAGTAAAGACTATGTCCGTAGCCTGCTTCAACAGGGGTATGCGTACCGTTTATGCATTGCGGACGATGGGCCTGCCGAAAAGAAGACCCAGATTAAAGGTCTCCTGGATGCGGAGATCAAGAAGGTCAACGCCGAAGCACCGGAGGCAGTCGTGCTCTCTGCATCCGATGTGGTCGCCTGGGTCAACGCACTTCCCGCAATTGCTGCGGATATGCTGGGTTCGACCCTGACGGACTTTTTTCACTTTGCGACATGGCAAAACCGGGAACGCGCGGTGACAAAGACGTTCGTGACGATGGCGGAAACGGATGTCATTTTCGATAATGTTCGGCAGGTATCTTGCTTGGTCGAATAAACCGGCCAACCCACGGCTTACGATTTCGGGCGATGCGGGCGTGGGCAAGAGTCGCACGACATTTGAGGCAATTGCGGCGATTCCTGGAGTTGCCTCACTGACCCTCTATACGGATGACGAAGACCACGCACTCGATGTGGCCCGTGCAATCGCCAATGATCAGAATCTGTATGCGGCGCTTGTTGCTGACGAATGCCTGGACGCGACCGCGTTCCAACTGGCGAAGATCCTTCAAGGTACGCAGCATCGGGTACGGCTGATTACCATTGACAATGCTTTAGAGCGCATGGACAGGACCGAGTTGCGGCTCAGTCGTATTGCAACTTCGACAATGGAGAAGATCGTCGAGGCCAATTTCCCGGATATCGACCCCGACCGCCGCTACCGTTATTGCCAGCTGGCAGAAGGCTACCTTCGCTTTGCCATCTTCCTGTGTGACAACGACAACTTGATCGTGCAGCAAGGGCATTTGGGAACACTGCTAGGCGACACCAAGAGCTATCTCGGAACGCTTTTCGCGCGAGATGGCCCTCTCGAGGAGGCCGATTTTACTGCGCTGATGGTGATTTCATGGTGCAGCGATGCGGCATC
>JBDUAM010000090.1:0-7023 GCA_040004655.1 Chthonomonadales bacterium
TTGAGGAGAACCTGGGATAATCGTTGCTGGTCTGCATGCACATAGAGTGGCTCACTCGTGTACCAATCGAAGAGTATTTGCTGGTTGCGCTTCTCAGCAAGCGGCCGGATTATGTCAACTGCGCCCTGCACGCTGTCACCGAGGGAGACCGGTTCCGCGGACAGATGCAGTCGCCCGGATTCGGCACGCGCAAGGTCCAGCACCTCATTGATCAACTGTAAAAGATGCTGCCCAGATTTGAGGATGTGCCCGAGCCGCACGGCCTGCTTTGGGCTGGGCGTGTCCATCTCCATAAGCTGCGCAAAGCCCAGAATGCCGTTTAGCGGCGTGCGCAGCTCATGGCTCATTCGGGATAGGAAGTCGCTCTTGGCTTCGTTGGCACGATCCGCCTCTTCCCTGGCGATGCCCATTTCCCTGTTCGAGTTTTCAAGCTGCGCCGTCCGTTCAATTACGCGTAATTCAAGCCTTTCGTTGGCGTCGTGAAGCGCCTCGGCTGCGTGCATCTCCTCTGTAATATCGTGCGCGACGCAATACCATAAATCCTTAAATGGTGCAGCAGCCCAACGCAGCCATTTGTAGGAGCCATCGCTGCAGCGATAGCGGTTGTCGAAGCTCACATCTTCAATACCCCTACCAAAATTCGTCATTTGCACCTGGGTAGACGCTACGTCGTCCGGGTGGATGTACTCCAGCAATGGCTTTGACATGAACTCGGCGTCGGTGTACCCAAGCGTCGCTTCAAAGGCGGGATTCAAACGCTTAAAATAACCGTCGCTGCTAACAATGGCAAGCATGTCCAGCGAGAGGGTGAAGAAACGGTCGCGCTCCTCTTCGGCCTTTTTGCGGTCGGTAATGTCGCGCGCTACCGCGACCACCTGTAGATTGCCTTCGGTCTCCAGCATCCCGATCCGTACCTCGACCGGGAAGGTAGAGCCGTCTTTGCGCTTCTCTACGCCGTCTACAAGAAACGGCTTTCTGTCACCAGACGCCATTCGTTGCCAGTTCAGGTCGAAGGTCTCGGGATCGGCGTTCAGTTCGAAATCCGGAACCCGTAAATGGAGCATCTCTTCACGCGTATATCCCAGACTGTCGCAGGCATTCTGATTGACGTCGACAATCCGCCCCTGGTGATCACTAATGAAAAGGCTTTCTACTGTCTCCACGACGCTTCGAAACTGGTTTCTGCTCTGGCGCAGCGCTTTTTCAATCATGTCGCGTTCTGCCTCCGCCTCTTTGCGGGTAGTAATGTCCTGGGTTGTGCCAACGGAGCGTATAGGCCGTCCGTCGTTATCATAATAGGTAATGCAGCGCTCGTGAACAAACTTGATGGTGCCGTCGCGCATCAGTAGGCGATGATCGAGCGAACAGGGGGTTCTATCTGAGATCGAGTCCGCAAACGCCTTTCGTATCATCGGGAGGTCTTCGGGGTGTACAGACTCCTTCACCGACTCGGACGTACCCCGGAAATCTTCTGGTTTTACACCGAATATGCGAAAGGTTTCGTCCGACCAGGTCACGGCCCGAGTGCCCAGATCCAGTTCCCAGCTTCCCACTTTCGCGATGGCCTGCGCTTCTGCAAGACTCGCACTTTTTTCTTCCAATCGCCGGATTAGTAGGAGATGCTCTCGTTCGGAGTCGTTTAGGGCCGCCTCGGACTGCTTGCGTTCGGTGATGTCATGAAAGTAGACCGACAATCCAACGGAGGACGGATAGGCCCGGACCTCAAACCACTTGCCTAGCGGCGCATAAAATTCCTCGAAGCCCACGCTCACCTGTTCCTCAAGCGCACGGTGATACTCCCGATAACTAATCGTAGTATTAACAGCCTCCGGGAACGCGTCCCAGATAGACACGCCGATTACTTTCTCTCGGGTCGTGCTCAATAACTGGGCGCCCTGTGAGTTGATATGAGTGAATTGCCAATTGGTATCGATGGCAAAAAACCCATCCGTCATGCTTTCCCAGGTCGCGAGAATTTCCCGATTTGTTCGCTCAAGCGCTTCTTCTACCCGAATACGGTCCGTGATATCATGCACTGTGCCGACCAGTCTGGCGGGTTTGCCCTGGCCATCGGACTCGAAGAATCGAGCTGTCTCACGCACGGTTCGCTCTTCGCCATCGGGGCGACAAACGCGGTGAACACAGGAATAGGGGTCATGGCCCGCAATAGCTTCGGCTATTGTTTGCTGGATAGCCTCACGCTCGTCCGGAGGAACGGCGTGAAAGAACAGATCATTGGTCACCGGTACGCTGCCCGGCGCGTAGCCGAAGATGCGGAAGGTCTCATCAGACCAGCGCAGCGGGTTTGCGTTTATGTCAACGCGATTGCCCAAATCCAGTTCCCAGCTTCCGAACTGACCGACCTGCTGGGCAGTGGCCATGTTTGCTTCGCTTAACTGCAACCGCTGCTCTGCGCGCTTCTACTCGGAAATATCGCGGGAGATAGAATAAGTTCCGTCTACACGACCTTCGGTATCCATAAGAGGTGATACGCTCAGCGAAACATCAATCCGATGACCATTCTTATGCCGACGAACCGCATCGAAGGACGCAACTCGTTCCCCCTTGCTAATTCTTGCCAGAATGCTGTCCATTTCGTGGGAGTGGTCCGCCGACATGATGCGAGAGATAAATTGGTGGTTCATTTCCTGCGCCGTGTATCCGTACATAGCCTCTGCGCCCGTATTCCAGGTCAGGACCATGCCATGTATATTCGTGCTGATAATGGCATCCGTCGAGGTCGCGACAATGGATGCAATCTGCGCCCTCGAACTGTTTGACAACATTGTCTCGGTGATGTCGATCTGAGAACCCCAAATGCGATGCAACAGGCGATTGTTGACAACGCCTATCACATTGTGCAATACGTATGTCGGCTCATCGCGACCGTTTCGCACGATCGTCTCGACGTTCACAATGCGGTACTGGTTGCCTATCAGACGTCGCAGATATTTCACATCGTCACGCTTGTCCGGCGAAAAAAACTCTCCCAAGGACAAGCCGACGACTTCGGAAGTGCTCTTGAATCCGTAAATGTGCGCCATCGCCTTATTGCATTCGGCTACACGTGCATGATTGCAGAGGTGTGCGATCTGCTTAGCTTCGGACAGCTCCACCGGCAGGGGCGGCTCCAACTCAAACCGCCAGATGCCCTCCATGCTATTTTCCACGAATGTTCGGTACCGATCTTCGCTCATAAGGAGCGCCTCGTTCGATCTTTTGCGCTCGATGGCATGCCGGATCGCGCGCTCCAACAAATCGGAATTCAGACGGTCTTTGACAAGGTAATCCGTGGCCCCGGCTTCCATGGCCTGCACGTCTATGTAGTAACCGCCCTGACCGGTCAACATGATCACGGGCGCCCTGTGCGAAACCGACTGGGTTTCCTGTAATAGTTCCAGGCCCGTGCGGTTGGACAGGCGGTAGTCCATTAGGATCAGGTCATGGCGCTGCTCTCGGATCGCTGTCAGGCCGGCCTCGTAGGTATCCACCCACTCCAGAACATAGCGCTCAGGATCCGCTTCTTGCAGCAGATCGCGGACGATGAGGAAATCTTCTTCGTTATCCTCCACGAGAAGGATTATGAGTGTGCCAGCACGTTTCTCGTAAGTCTCTTTTTTTGCGCTCGATTTTATTGCGTTCATTTTGTACCAATCACCGTCGGGAGATGCAAGGCAGGCGATCTTGATTCGGCGCTCGCCGAATGTCTTCATCACGAATACAGGCGCCGCGAAAATACCCGGCGACGTAGACCGTGTTTAGGTCATATTTCTTAGTGGTCTGGTTCAAGTGTGTATAGGTGAAGTTCAGGCACGGATTCGAATAATACTGCCCGTCAAAGGTAGGCTTCACATGCGAGAGTCTTAAAGGTTCGATCAATCGAGGATTGTCGTAATAATAGGTAAGGCCGACAGACAAGGAATTGGTCGCGCGCCAGTCGGCGTGCAATTGTCGCAGCAAGTCGGGCGATAACAGACAATATGGGGCGGTCACACTTTGGGAGTCTAAAGCGAGTTCCACGGGCGTACCGGTACTTGCTGGTCCACGGCTTGTTGGAGCGTGTAGCTTTGTCATGGCTTTGCCTTTCCTGGTCCGTGTAACATACGAGGCTGTATATCGCGACAGCGATAATGCATGTCTCATTCGTACGCTTACGTTCCCTGGAGCCCGGCATGGCCACCACAGTCATCATTCCAATTTAACAGGAACTCTAAGAAATGAATTCACAACATTTCACGTTTTAACGGTTCAAAGCGTGAAGCAACGGATTGGTCATTCTGAATTTGCTTCAGAAGAATTATTCTTCGAATAACCGCAATTGTTGAATATCATACCCGTATTGTTCGGTCATAGTTCCGCGTGCACATAATCGGGGAGGTAGAATGTCGGTGTTTTTGGTAATAACTGTGTCATCCGGTTGTACGAATGCAGGCACTCCGTCATGGCGGACGATTTCCTTCACCCAAACGCAAATATGTGAGGGTCGGTTGGGGAATGGACAGCGACGCCGAGGTACGAGGGCTATGCATTGCCAGGGTCTGACGAGGATGTTGGATTGGACGAGTGTTGCAAGCTCGCGATCGAGTCTGGCTCAACCCGTGTACTTGATATGGGATGCGCCGTGGATGACTACCGTTTGCGAACCATTCGCCGAGCCAGGTGATAAGGACAATCGGTGAGAATCCGCCGGTGCAAATGGCATGATGATCTATTTGTAGTTCAACATTTCCGACAACCGGGTTGATAGACAAGAAGACTAGTTATGCACCCTAATCAGCCTGAGCCCCAGCACCATATAAAATCGCCTCAACAAGAATATCAACGTCTATGTCTTTTACCGTTTTGAATTTAATGCAATAGCCAGTCACGCTCGCCTTGCCCAGTTTTTCTCCGAATGTTTTGGCCAGGTATGTCTTATCCTTGATTCCGAGGATGTAGACAGAGATTCCGGATGTGTTTGCACTGAGACCGATTTGATAGAACTCTCTGGATGTTCCGTCAGCATATTGAATGTTGTTTAGTCCATATCCTATATTAGGATTAGAAACCGTCTTCCCTTCAATGTCTTTACCATCCAGGTACCACAATTTGCACTCTGGCAATAGCTGAAGAATACGCGAATGCAATTCTTGCATTTCACCTCGTTTTGGTTCAGGTTGGCCAGTAAGATACTTGTTGATTTGCTCTTGTACGTTCATTTGGAATTAAGATGTAATGGTGTCATGAGGACAGTATACCCAAGCTTTTTTTAATGGAACGGTTGTCTGATAACTGGGACGGATAGTCCGCGGAGATCGTAAATTTTGCGCCCCAAATTGGCTCGGATGTCGGTCGCACTTGCACGGGTGATGGTACTTTGGCGACTACGATCCGAAACCTGAACGAGATGTTTAGCGGCTCCGGACCAATCCCAGAACCGCCCATGCGCTTCCTGCGGCAGTGATCGGGATGAGGTTTGTTGCCCGTGCACCTCCGCGGGCGCGCTGGCGAGAGGTCATCGGCCAGGATCCGTCCTCTCGCTGTGTTTTCATCAGGAAGTCCTGTGCGCGAGAGATGGCCGCCTCCCTGGGCCTCACTCCCGCGTTCGCAAGGGCATAAAGCGCCTGCCCCGTCGCCCAGGCATCGCTCGACATATCCTTCTCCTGGCTCCAGCCCCCGTCCTCGTTCTGCCGCTCCTTGATTCGTTGAACCAGCGGCATCCACTCTGCCTTCGGTCGACCCAGCCTCTTCCAAACAATCAGGCGGAGCGCTATCGATTGCGGGTCGTCATCGGTCTTCGTTTCGGCGAGCCACTTCACTCCCTTATCGCGAGCGGTTTTCGCCATGGCATCGCCTTTCGCGGCTGGAGAGAGGACCGTCAGCGTCGCGAGGGCGGTCATGGTGTCGTCCGATTCGCCAAAGAACGGCGGCCGAGTTTGCGGCCAGGAGAGCCACCCACCCGTTTCGGTCTGCTGGCTCTCCATGGCACTCAAGATGAGCTTCAACTCCTGTTGCGACGCGGCGTCCGGCCTGGGATCAGCCTGGAAACCGAGAGCGAACCACGCAGACCCTGCGCTGAGCTTCTTTGGCTGGCCCGCGGGCATGGGTTCAACGGTGGTGCCGTAGGCCGTTTCATTGACCCAATTTGTCAGTTCCCACAACACAGGCTCATCAACCGCGTGGCCACGCAGTTTGGCCTCACGCATCGACCAGATCACGAGACCGGCATGGTGACACGAGACACAGTTGTGATCCTTTTTCCACGCCATTGCGTCCTTGGCGAGAAAGCTGAGCCCACGAGTAATCGTTGAGTTTACGTTAGCCGCCTTCGGGCGAACCTCAGGGGCCGAGGCCAGCAATGGAAGACCGAACAATGCCATGGCAGCTATCAATCGCATAAAGGTATCTCCAATCGTGTCAAACTTGTGAGCTTGCAAGGCCACTGCCAGCGGATAGTTTCACGATGCGTCATCTTGCAGAACTTAATACTGCGGTTCAGCGGCGGGTCGCCACGCTAACCATATATTATGCACCTATTAACTACATTGCCCGTCAAGAACGAAGGGACATGACCTGCTGTACTGCATCTTCGACGGCCTGGGTCTGGGTGGTAATCTCATCCACGACGCGCTTGACCTCTTCGACGTCCGGAGCGGTGATAGCCGACGGGGCGACCTGCAAGCGCGAGACGGAGGCCTGAACCGACAGCAGAGTCTGCTCGATCACTTCACACTGGGCGTCCAGCCGCTCGAGAAGAGGGGATAGCTCTCTGGCATGGCGCAGCCGTTCGTCGCACATCGCCAAACTCTGGGTCAGATCCTGGCGCGCCTGCGGATCTTCCACTTTGGTGATGCGCAGGGCCAACCGTTCTCGCTCCTCCGCCAGGTCCGCTGCCGACTCGGCTCCGGTGGCGTTTCGCAATCGTTCCCGTCGATCTTTCACGTAACGGGCCTGCTCCAGGAGTTTCCCCAATGTGATTAAGATGTCTTGTCCGGTCTCGTCAGAGATGTTGCCGCCCGCCTCCAGCAGAGCACAGACCGTTTC
>JBDUAM010000416.1:0-2110 GCA_040004655.1 Chthonomonadales bacterium
ACGTCGCCGAAACCGACGCCCTCTTTGTGCCGGATCTTTTCAAACAACCAGCCCGCATCCAGCGTCGCATCTGCTGGTACGCCGCTGGCTACGGTGGAAGATCGTTCGGCATCAACCGCCACTGGTTGCCGCCCTTCACCACATACCGCACAGCGTTGAAAATAGCTCGCAGATCGTGCTCACGCGAGGCGTTATCCGCTCGACTCAACAGCAGATAAGGTAGAACTAACGACCACTCTTCATTCGATCCATCCGTCAGATGACCACTCTTCGCAAATCTCCCCATCCTCCCATGCTCAATAGAAAAAACAACGCCGCAAAGAATCTAGCTAGGTGCAAAGGCAATAGCAGCCTCTAGATCGCTAATCGTGACCCACGATTAGCTTCCGCAACGTTGCGAATTCACATGCAGTCTCGCTCGTTCCCAGAAAATTAGTAAGAGTCGAGTGGACGCAGATTAGCTCGATGTCGTTTGCCCGAGCTATAAGTCGATCACATCTCATCGTTGGGGAGCTTCTTCAGAAAGACTTGTGGCGACCGCATCCAGCAATATTTCCGACGTGAACGGCTTTTCCAGAAACTTCTTCACCCCAAGCTTCGACAGCTCCACGAGATTGACGTCCGTGTAGGCGCTCATAACAGTAATGCCAGAAATGAACAATCCGCGTTCCCGAATGGTTCTGATTAGCACTACCCCATCCATTTTCGGCATATGAATATCCGTGATCAGCACATTAACCTTGTGCTCTTCGCAGATCAATAGCGCCTCCAATCCATTGGATGCTGTGAATACCTTCTGATAGCCGCCACGTTTCAACCAGAGCGCACAGACTTGCTGCAGAATCGGTTCGTCCTCAACAACCAGAATTGTCGTTTCATCCAGCTTCATCCCTCATCCTCAGCCTGATGATCACCGTCAGGCGATTCGCCTTTGTGTCCAGACGGAGTGGTATTCATGGGTAAAACCACTGAAAATGTTGTTCCCCGTTGCGTTCCGACCGTCGCGGTTCGGACTTGGATAAATCCTCCATGTTTGTCGACGATCTGTTTGCTCACCCATAGACCGAGACCGTTTCCGATGGATCCCTTTGTGGTGAAGAATGGTTCGAACATCTGTGGCAGTACGGACTCGCTGACTCCTTGACCATTGTCGGAGATGGTAATTCTGACACGCCGACTTCGATCCGTACTGCTCGTCGAGATGGAAGCCCGCAGGACGACCCTTCCAGCGCTATCGATTGAATCAAGGCTGTTCAACAAAAGATTCGAAATGACCTGCCGCACCTCTCCCTGCATCGCCGTCATTTCCAGATTTGGCTCGCACTGCTGATCGACGATTGCCTGCCTGGACTGAATCCTGGACTTTAGCAGGTCAACAACCGAGTCCAATAGAGGGGCGAGGTGGAACGTGGAGAGATGGAGTGCCTCACGATAAAAGCCAAGCGTCTGCCGGGTAATATGAGTTATACGCTTCAGCTCACCATCGGCCTTTTCAAGATAGTCGGCGAGCGATGGCGGTAGATTATCGGTATTTTGCATTAGGTAGATTATGCCCATGACCGCCGCCAGGGGATTATTGATCTCATGCGCGAGGACGGCGGCCATGCGTCCGACTGAAGCCAGTTTCTCGCTACGGATAAGAGCTCCCTCCGCGTTCTTTCGAGCGACGATTTCGGATTGCAGTTGGCGGGCCAGAAGCTCCGCGGCTTCCCTCAGTTCATGTTGACGCACCGAACCTAGTAGTAATGCCTGGTTCATTGCGGTGACATCCTGATGGAAAGATGTTGTTTCTATCACCTGAATGGCGATTCCAAGCGTGCGGTGATCTGCCGCAAAGATTGGCCACATCGCATACGACCAGTACAGAGGTTTTGAAGACGATTGTGCGCTCCCAGTATGTGTTCCGGCTTTTCCAGTTCGATAAACCCGTCGGAAGAGAGACCGAAAATCCTCTCCGACAGCCGCAAGATCAGTAAAGTCGATCCCTATCAATTCTTTTCTGGTCTTGCCGGCGAGCAAACAAAAAGCGGGATTGACGTATTGGATGATGTGAGTACCCGCCTCCAACTTTGCCACGGGCATGGGCGAGTCCTCCGTGATAGATCGGTCA
>JBDUAM010000578.1:0-2103 GCA_040004655.1 Chthonomonadales bacterium
GGTTAAGAAGGTTATCCATAACCGCCATGTCCCCTTCCACACGTTCGCCGTTCTGAACAACAATTCTACCGGGAACACCGACCACTGTGCAATCGTCCGGAATATCTTTGTTCACAACTGCGTTTGCGCCAATGCGACAGTTGTTTCCAATCGTGATAGCGCCAATGATTTTGGCGCCCATACCAATAAGCACGCCATTGCCAATTGTCGGGTGACGCTTCACACGACTCGTACTCGTTCCACCAAGGGTGACCTGATGATACATCAACACATCATCCCCAACTATACTGGTTTCGCCAATAACCACACCCACACCGTGGTCGATGAAAAACCGTCGACCAATTTGCGCCCCCGGATGGATTTCTATTCCCGTCAGGAAGCGTGAAAACTGCGAAATCAGGCGTGCCGAAAAAGATGTAAAGCTCTTCCCGAACCACCTTACAGTCCAGAGCCAATGTGCGATTCGATGCAGCAAAATCGCATGAAGACCTGAGTAGGTCAGTATCTCCCAAAGGTTTCGGGCAGCAGGATCTCGCCGCCGGATAGTTGCTATATCTTCACGAAATCGGCCAAACAAAACTCAAGCTCTCCATACGGGTAGATCAACGATATGCTTACGAGTACGAAACTCGTGATCGGACAGCTCCTAAAGGGTAGACAAAGTTTACCATAATGTCACATTTCCCGCATTGGGTACTCATCGTAGTACTTGATAGTAACTGCGCGTAGACAATTTGTACGCATTGACGATATTCAGACCCATTAAAGCCATTCGATTTAAATTCAGATATACTAAAGTTATGAGTAACTTTCGCATAAACATTCAATTGGTCCAATTGGTCCCGATATCCCCTAAACGAATGCGGTCGATTACCGCGTTCACCTTACTCGCCGTCACACTTTGGACTGGCGGATGTGGGGACGATAAGTACAAATTCAGCGATCAATCGAGCGTTGTAGTACGTAACGAAATGGCTGACAGCGGTTCAGTGATTATCGGTCCAGATACTGGAACCGTAGTAACTGAAGCAGATGCTCAGAAACGCCGTGACGAAAATCGCCCGGCAGGCACTGATCCAGAAGAGATTCGAATCCTGAAGATGGATCTCTATTACAAATTTGAATGGGCGAAACGCGTCTTAGTATCTAAGGTTATTCCAGAAGACTTACAAATGGTTGTGGATGACGTACGAACCAGATCATCCAAGCTCCCATCTGATCGCGTCTCATTCATTGTCAAAGACATTACTGAATTGCTGCAACAGGGACTGGATGCGAACAAGCTGGACGCCAAAGAGAAGGCAGCCAATGCGCAACAGGGTAGCCCTGTGCCAACTCGTCGAGTACTAGAGCACAAAGTCAAAACTGCCACCAAGCATGTTACCTGGACACCCGGGCATCGAAAATTGCCGGAGGAGCAGCGAGAAGGTCGCCTGACTGCTGAAGCGGATATGAAGGGCCAGAACATGGAGAAGCTGACCTGGGACAAGTTTAAGCAAGCCAGCGCTAAGACGGACGAGCTTGCACAGATGCTTGGAGTGATTCAGGATTCAACTACACCGCTACCTTCGCCCACAAGCAGCACGGTGACGTCTCCGAACGCCCCCACGAATCCGTAGAGCAATCCAAAGAAACTACTCTTCCTTCTGGAGCTAACCAGTGAAATCTCGACCCATGGGCCGAACCGGAGTTCAGGTTAGCCCGCTCTGCCTTGGCTGCATGAATTTCGGCTGGGGAACAGAAGAGCCCGAATCTATTGAGATCATCCATGCAGCGCAGGATGCAGGCATTAATTTTCTTGATACAGCAAATGTTTATGGTCGCGGCGCAAGTGAAGAGATTGTTGCCAAGGCGCTAAAGCAGAACAAAAGTCGGGATCGCACGGTGCTCGCCACAAAAGTTCACCACAAAATGCACGACAAAGAACCTAACATGTGGGGCAACCACCGTTACCACATTGTTGCGGAGTGCGAAGCCTCGCTGAAAAGACTTCAGGTCGACCACATCGACCTCTACCAGATCCACCGGCCAGAATCTACCACACCAATTGATGAGACGCTTCGTGCATTGGATGATCTCGTCAAATCCGGCAAGGTGCGGTAC
>JBDUAM010000202.1:0-2100 GCA_040004655.1 Chthonomonadales bacterium
TGCCTTAGCGATTCTAGGTCGCATCTGCGAATTCCACCGATTTGATCTTGCCGACCTCCAGCAGCTTCGGCCCGACTCAACACTTCTTCAGGGAGTTGGAGCGGTTCCGCAGTCCTCGCGCAAGCTGGCTCCAGAAGCCATCCGCATGGATAGTTGCCCGTATCTCGAACTCCCATCGACCTGGACCGAACTCGCAGCTCGGTTTGGCAAGAAGATGAGATCCAATTTAGGATATTACGATCGGCTGCTCGTTCGAGATTACCCGGATACCACGATCTATTTATGTGACGAATCAACTCTTGGCCAGGGGATGAACGATCTCTTTGAGCTGCACCAACAGCGCTGGAAATCTAGGTTAATGCCCGGCGTCATGGGCAGCAAAAAAGCCCAGCGATTTCATCGAATGGTTGCAGAGAGATTTCTCGCGTGTGGGTGGCTTCGGCTGCACATTACAAATTCCGGTAACAAAGCTGTCGCGGCGCTCTATTGCTTTTCGTTTCACGGTCGATATTACTACTATCTGGGTGGATTTGCTCCCGAGTTGGGCAAATACAGCCTGGGCACTACCTTAACCATGCACGCAATCCAGCAATCAATTACAGAAAAATGCAAAGAATTTGACTTCCTTCGGGGAAATGAACCGTATAAATATCGTTGGCTGCCCGAAGAACGGTTGAATGAGCGACTTCTGCTCTCAAATCTGAAGGGCGTCAAATCAAGATTGCTCCGTAAGTTGAATGACTGGGAGCGAGAGATTGAACACCGCGCCAAAGAGTTCGCTGAAAAGCGAGGAAGGAAGGGCTGAAATGAAGGGTTTCTTGTTTCTTTTGTGCATCGTACTGATCGGATTTTGTGGCATAAACTATATTCAAACACAGAGCTTGAGGCAGGAAATTAGAGAGCTGGAAGGGAAACTACTGTTAGAACAAGAAGCACGTAAGCAAGACAGCCCCATGGGCATAGCCCGGGATGCATTGGACCAGGTTCAAGACGCAGTAAAGAACACCGACTGGACACAGGCTCAGGCGAAACTGGAAGAAGCCAAGCAACGAATTGAAGCCGCCGGAAAGAATGTTTCAGAGCGAACCAAACCGGGCGTCGACTGGATGCAAAAGCAGTACGATCAGCTCTCCCAGCAGGTCAAAGACAAAGTCGCAAATCACTGATTGACTCTATCTCAACGAGGTTGTTGATGTCGAACTACCGCCGATTAATACTCCTTCCGATCCTCGCGATTTTTGCTGTGACCATTCTAACTGGATGTGCAGGCGGTAATCTGCTGAGTACGAAAGATGAAGTTCGAATTGGTCGACGAAGCGCCGAGAATATTGAACATCAGGTTCGGGTGGACGCAAGCTCGGATGACGCCATGCGCGTGCGGAGAATTGGCGAACGCCTTGTTTTGCACTGTGATCCTCGGCCGGGCGTTCCCTACTCCTTCAAAGTAATTGATATCAATGAGGTGAACGCAGCCTCACTTCCCGGTGGACCGGTCTATGTCTACCGCGGATTACTCGATCTGCTTGGTAACGATGATGACGCTCTTGCGTGCGTAATCGGGCACGAAATTGGGCATATCAACGGCAGGCACATCGCCAAGCAGTTTACGAAACAGATGGAAGCCGGCCTGCTGGTAGGGGTACTATTGCAGGGTAAAGCTCCGATTGCACAAGAACTGGCCAACGCCGGACTTGACCTGCTCTCGTTCAAGTTTAGTCGGGATGATGAAACGGACGCCGATCGACGCGGAATCTCGTATGCTTATAAAGCGGGCTTCGATCCTGTTGGTATGATACATATGTTTGAGCGCCTGCAGAGTGTTGAAAAACGTGCTGGTGGCGCCCCGCCTGAACTGCTGAGAAACCACCCATTGACGTCTGCTCGGATCGATCGTGTGAAGAAGATTATTGAGACACAGGATTACAAATTTGGCAAATAGGACTGGATCGAATTGAAAATTGCAGCGATTCTCCCGGCCTACAACGAGGCCGCACGCGTAGCCGACGTCATCAAGGTCGTAAGCCGTTCTCCATCAATTGATGAGATCATTGTTGTCAACGACGGATCTCGGGACAACACAGCCGAGATCGTTGCTGCAAT
>JBDUAM010000620.1:0-2099 GCA_040004655.1 Chthonomonadales bacterium
ACCCCGTGAGGGGTTCCCCGCACCCTTCCCCGCAGTGGGGATACCCACTGAGATCAAACCGCGCTGTATTTACAAGCGGTTTGCTGCTGTCTGTGGTCTTTGTTACACCCCCGACTTCGGTCGGTTTACGGCTCGCGCGACAGGTCTTTTGAGAAAGACATGCCGCGCTCGCCGAAACCTCCCTCACACCATTCGCTCACGCTCGGAAACGGGTTGGCGACGGACGGGTTTTGTTTTGTGAAAAATTTTGAGCCGACGTGAGACGGAAGCCAATTATTCTTCCAAAGCATCCGTTGGAATGTATGCAACGCGGAATTCTTCATTGTTCCAATGAGCGAATCCGCTGCCGGGTTGAGCTATGCGCTGCTTGTCCTGTGCAGATAGAGCACGGAACTTCTGCTTTTGCCGTTCAGACCAATCGCTTGGAAACAAGTATGCAACTTTGAGCTTCGGGTCTGGATCATACTGCTCCAAAAAATCTGCGTGTCGTTCTTTTTTCTTGGGCATAAAACTAATGCGTTCCCTTGTGCGTTCGCTGTCCTTGAAAAACTAAGCAGGCTTATCTTCCATTGCTGCGATTGTTTCCCTTGTTCGCACTTTCTGCGAATAATGTGTTGACATAAATCGCCACGTTGTCAAAGGTGGTAACCGTTACATGTAACGTAATGCTACATCGTAATGGAAAAAGTCCGACAGAATTACCGGGCCACGGTTGGTTAGGCTGTTCCTTCTATGGCAGACTTGACCTATCCATAAATTCTGTCGGACTTTCACTATAAAAGGGGATTTATCGAAACTTGCAAGGGCAAAATTCTTCGCTGTATATACGAAAACCAATCCTAGCCTCTATTTTCAGGGCTTTGGCTAGGTAAAATATTTTTTGATTTTGCGCTGAACAGCTTCGCATCTGGAAGCGTGAATCCATTTCCTTGCCACCAGTAGCGCTGCTTCGGGCCGAAATCGGTTGCGATGTTCAGGATGTCGCCTCGAACTGCCGTTCGGTGGCGCTTCGATCTCTGGCTGTATCCGCCAGCGGTCAGTTTCTTCCCGTCAGAAGAGAACCATGAACGCTTAGGCACGGTCTTCAAATGCGGCTCGAAACTGTAACTGGAAACGTTCAGGCCTTCGCGCCAGTAATACGCATGGCCGAAGTGGAGCGCGTGAATCCATTTTTCCCACAGCATGAACAATTGAAATCATGTCTCACGCACTGAGACGCAAGCGATCCGTGAGGGTCGCTTTTTTATTGCCCTTTCATCGGACGGTGTCCGCCCTCGTCCGCCTCCGGCTTGCTGTTTTTGTAATCGCCATTGTAGTAAACAACGTTGCCGTCAACTGGACAGGTTGCAAGCGGGATTTTTGAGCCTTCGAGCTTATCGGTCGCCATGCCGGCCACGACATGAATCCGATATGTCACATTGGATGCGGTGAGGTGGGCGAAATCCGCAGCTGGTGTTTTTGCCTTGTCGTCAGGGCAGACTAGAACTTTCGGGCTGCGCAATTCCTCGGCCATGACCTGAAAGACAAGCCAGGAATTTGTGATGAAACTGTCTTTGTCCACACCGACGAGTTCCTTCACGCCTCCGGCATTCGTGCTCACGTTCCACGGGTATTGGTCATTGTGGTCGCTTCTCCATACGAGAACTGACAAGCCGATCTGCCTCACATTGTTTACGCAGTTAATCTCCATTTTCCGAGGCTCGTCAGCTTGAACACGAAAGGAATGGATAGTGAAAATAATTACTGCTGCGAGCGATAACCCAACGGTAATACGAATGATATTCTTGCCCATAGTGTGCATTCAAATCTGTTTGAGAACGCAACGCAAGCGGTTCTTCAAAAGAAGGGATCACGGTCGTAATTTACAAGCATCCCACCGGAATCGAACACCATATCTATTTTGCTGCTCAATCCGTTGTTCGGGTCTGCGCCAGCGGGTATCGTGTGGACAAATTGCCCGCCATTAATACCGCACCCGGCTGCTGTCGGGCGGAGGATAACTTCGTTCGGTTTGAACTGCACTCCTGAATCGGTCTTCACCATCCCAATAATATCCGACTGACTCACTGGCATTGAAAGATCGGGCACCGTTCCGGGCG
>JBDUAM010000266.1:0-2094 GCA_040004655.1 Chthonomonadales bacterium
ACCATTCCCAGACCGGTTCTGAAATGAACGTAATTGGCGACTTGAGACAGTTTGATGGCCGCGAACCCACCAAACTTATCCTCATCGATACGCCGGAATTGACCGATCGTCTGCAAATAGAGATGCAAAGCCAGTTTGGCGAGACAGCTTATGTTACGAAAACGAATATAGAATATCTGGAATTCATGAACCCGCAGGCAAATAAAGGCGCTGCGCTCGCTGTGACGTGCTCGAAGCTTGAAATTGCCCGGGAATACACTTTCGCCGTTGGAGACGGTCACAACGACTTGCAGATGGTGCAATGGGCAGGCGTGGGCGTAGCAATGGGAAATGCTCGAGAAGAGTTAAAACTGGTTGCCAATCGAGTGATCGGGCATTACAACGAAGACGGCCTGGCGATATACCTTGAAGAGCTTGCTGGGAACAGTTAACTAATAGACAGTGTCATCAGATTTTGCGGACTTCTTTATAGTCCCAGAGAACTCCTCGTCCAGCGACTGCTCAATATCCTCAGCCATATCTTCGTCCATCGCGGAACTTAGCTCTTTCATCCACCGCTTCATCGCTCGAGGGTCGTTCTCCACGTCCCCGCTTGTCACTTGATTGGCGAGGGTGTCGATCGCTTCATCTTCTGACCGAACGCGAGAAAAACGGGAAACAAGCTTTTCAAGCGTAATTCCGCCACATCCCGGGCATTTTGTGTCGCGTGGTTTAGCAACAACGCCGACGAGAGCGCTAAACCGTTTATGGCAATCTAAACACTCAAATTCAAAAATCGGCATATTTGTAAATAATCGAGCCCTTCCGACGCTGTAGGCACCGGAAGGGCTCGTTACCAGATTACTTCTTTACTATTTCGAGAAGGTCGATTGTGAAGAGGAGAGTCGAGTTCGGTGGTATTTCACCCATGTCCTGGGAGCCATAGCCCAGGTTTGCCGGAATGATCAATTTGCGAGTTCCGCCAATCTTCATGCCCTTCACGCCTTCATTCCAACCTGCGATAACGCGTCCACCTAGGGTGAATTCAAATGGGACGCCACGATCTTTGCTGGAATCGAATTTCTTACCACTGGTCAACGTGCCTGTGTAGTGGACCTTGATGGTCTCGCCAGTCTTGGCAACGGCTCCCTTGCCTACGACAACATCACAATACTTCAAGCCGGTCTTGGTGGTGACGTACTTCTCAGCCGTCTTCTTACCCTTTGCTTTGCTCTGTGCAGATACTAGACCTGTACAAATGGAAAGAGACAAGACGGCAAGCGTAAGCATCGATATTATTTTCAAACAATTACTCCTCGAAGATGGATTCTTCCGTTATGCTACCCGATGATCGGTTTGACTGTACAGGTGGTTCACAAACGATTACTAAGGGCTTACCTTCCACTCGCGTTACGACAATAACAGAAGGCTCGCCTTCACACCTCCGCAACTGCTTTCGGAGTTCGATAGGGTCAACCTCTATTCCGCGTTTCTTGACGACTGAAGCAGACCTGCCAAGGCTTTTCAGGCACTCGATTATCTTTTTGGAGTGAAATGGCACTACGTCCAATACTCGATATCCCGTTACAAGACTTGAAGGTTTAAATTGATACGTGGTCATGTACGCAACGGAATAATCCAAAAGACAAGCGCCACCGATCAATTCGGAGGTCTCGGCAAGCAGATTGGCCCGTATTAGCGCTGGGTCAGGCTCCAATATCCAGTCCCTTATGGGAGATATACCCATCTGTTCAGACGAGTGATCTCTACTGACTGTGACATGATTCGGCAAGATGGTTGCGGACGTTTCAGCTTTTGGACCTATGTCTCCAAACCAGAGGTTGCCTTCCCGACATTCACCATCAACGCTCACGAATTCAACCCTGCTGTCAATACTTCTCAGATCACTATCTAATATTGCTGGCGAAACCTTGATCACGCCACCTCTGGCTGGTCTTGCAATTTCTACACATGCTGAGAGGCTAGGTTGGTACTGGTCTCCAGATTTGGCTCGACGTGTACCTTTGCGCCGCGAGGGGTCCACAACCAAGTATGCCGTCGCAGATTTAGTTTTAAGCACATCCCCTCTTACACAAAGCCCATGGTCACCGATTA
>JBDUAM010000435.1:0-6948 GCA_040004655.1 Chthonomonadales bacterium
TCCAGCGTTCTGCCTGGTTCACGTGACGGTAAAAGAGATGAACGGACGAGGGTGCGGCCTGCGCATCCGTACCGGATAGATGTAGCGACACGGATAGCGGCTGCCCGGGGTGGAAGGTTGAGGGCGGTGTATGGCTACAGTTGAGTGACGAGCGGCGTGGCCTTTCGGTGGCTGCCCGTATAGCCCGCTCGGCATTCTGGGCAGCTCCTGTCACAGCGTTTGGATCATTCAGATTTTCCTGCATGGCCGCAAGATCCCGATCGATGCCGGGAATTCGGCCGCTCCAGTCGCCTCGCCGCGACGGAATCCTCCCATACGTGATATCGGACACGTACACGCGCTGTGCCCGTTCCGACATCGTTGCCCATGCCTCGCGCGCCTTCTTATATTGGGCGAGTGCAAGTTTTCCGGCCTCGCGCTTGCCCGTGTGTTGATAGATCTCAAACAAGACGCCACTGCGTAACTTGCTTGCAAAAAATTGCCCCAAACCATTTTGGATAAGAACGTCCTCCTCCATTCGCCGGAACTCCGGGGAGGTGCGAGAAGTAGCCTGCCGGCGCGCGGTTGCGAGGGCCTGCGTAGACGCTGAGGTAAAGTCCTCCAACCATTGCGCAACTTCAATCGGAGAATATTTGGCATTAGCCCGGTTCCCGACGAGGTCCGTGGTGTACTCAACAATAGTGGAAAACATCTGAGGGTCCAGAGGGCTTACCGTTCCGAAGCGCTTTGGAGTAGGAGTGTCGCTATAAGGGGATGGTTCGCTGCCAAGCACGATTGGCATATTGGTGTACATCTCTGGCCAAAACGAGTGATTCGACGCCGAGGGAATGTGGGCCATCGTCAGCAAAGGAAGAACACGACTGGAGTTTGCCAACGCGGTTTCGACCGACTTAGCACCTTGCCCGAAGTCGCGTCGCAGAACTCTCTGCCAGACCTCCGGATTCGTATCGGGATTATAGAGACACCGTCCCCATACCCGATAGAAATATTCGAACTTTTGCCAGTCACCGGCCCTTGGATTGAGAGAGGCGTCCGAATAGGCGCAGCGACCGCCGGAAATCCCTGAGCCTTCTCGTCCTTTGAAAGTCAAAGGTTCACAGATCTCCAACCCAGCCGCGCCGCAGAAATGAGAGGTCCGTCCGTAGGCTGCCGCCATCTCCGGATCGCCCGAAAGCAGGTGACGTTGCGTCCCGGGCCATAACCGGAAGAGCACCTCATAGGGAGCCCCCTGCTGGAAGAAGTCGGCATACCCATAGCGCGTGAATCGGCGAGCCCCATTGCTCACGCTAAAGAGACCCGTCTCCTCCCGGTCTGGACGGGGGATCTCCAATGCGCGGATATCCGCCTGGTTATAGCCGATACTTTGATGTTCCGCGGCATACTTTGCTCCCAGTTTGACCGGCATACCGGTTTTCACCGCCATATCGATCATGATCTGGTTGACTCCCTTGGCGTGCATATCGATTTCGATCTTGCGGCCGCTGCCGGAGATCGCTTCAAACAGAGTTTGCCAAAACGGATAACTCCCTTCGGGGACTCCGCTCTCACCGTGAACGCGAAGCGTGAGGCCTTGAATCCCCGGACACTTCTTCAGAATGATGGCCAGAGCATCGCGGCAATAGGCGGCGTGCGTCTCCGGCGTGAGCCCATCGATGCGGTGATGGGCATCTGGACTCTTGGTCCACTCATAGGCATGGGTCCAGATGCCCAATTGGAATTCGAGCCCGCGCGCCGCTGTCTCGGCAACCATGAAGCTCAGCATTTCAAAATTCTTATCCCGTTCGGCATCGCTAAGTGGCACGGGATCTTGCGGGCCTTGCTGGTTGGCAATGCGAACAACCTGGACCTTGTAGCCAGGCACCTCGACCAGATAGGGATACGGAAAGTGAAAATAATCGCCTGTCACGCCGCTTGGAAAGTCATAACCGAATCCGAAGGCAAAATTGAACCGGTTGAATCGGCTTCGAGCGAGCACATCCAGATACTCCCGCCAAAAATTCTTGTCGTAATACCAGGACTTATCCTCAACTTCGCTGCAAAACGCCCGCGCAACGCTTCTGACCGGATTGGCTGGCTTCTCCTCGATAGCCTCCGCCAGGTGCAGTCCGAGAGCCGGATCATGGCTGAATTCAACTCGCTCCGCCAACTCGAGCAGGCCATAGACGAAGCCTCTCGGATCAATCGCGGAAACCCAAATCGCCGGGGCGCCTGACAAGTGTCCAGGAGTCAGGCGCACACTCTCTGCGTTGGCGCTTGAGACTCCTTGCGGAAACCCTCTCGCCATGGCCGACGCGCTGCCTGCCACCAGGATGAAGAAAGTGCCCTCCCCTGTCTGGTCGACAGAAGAGCGGACCTGCGCCATGGCCCCCTTTGCGGCGAGAGCCTTTTGCAGCTGCCCGACAGCCCATTTCACGGGCTCACTGGATGCGGCAGAATCGTCTGCATCGATCACAATCGTTAGCCGTCGTTGTGGACCGGCAACGGCATTATGAGTGAGGCTAAGCGCCGCGGCGGCGCCGGCAAGCTTCAGAAAATCCCGGCGCTGAATGGTTGAACTGGACTCGGGTGACATAACCTTGCGATCTCCTTGATAGTCGGGGGTGAGGAGCAGAAGCTGATCTCCTTGACGCATCTGTCCGATATTTCCTGCAAGAAGCACGCAGCACCTAGAAGGTGAGTTTCGCGGCAGCTTGAAGAATGCGTGGATCCTGAGCAGTCGTTATTCGACCGAAATTAGCCGAGGCCAGGCTACCGTTCGGTCCGTTGAAGTTCGGATGGTTGAACGCGTTGAATGCCTCGATTCGCACTTTCAGTGCTAGTCGCTCCGTTAGATTGAAGTTCCGGCTGATCGCCGCATCCACATCGACATATCTCGGCCCCCGCAAGCTATTGTGCCCGGCGTTCCCGAAGGTCCCCAGGGAGTTTGCAGTGTACAGCTTCGGATTTACGTACTGGTACAGCTGTGCGGTGTGGCTGGCGCCCGTGTACTTGTCCCGTGATGCGACGTTGGGCCGATCCTGGCCAAGGCCGGTAAGCGAGTTGTCTTTCCCAGTGAGCGGGTTGACAGGCAATCCGCTCTGGTAGCGGAACAACGGGGCAATCTGCCAGTTGCTCAGAATATGCGACATCAAGCCGCCATGCCCATAATGACTATCGTAGACCACGCTGGTATTGAATATCTGCGGCACATCATAGGTGCAAGGGCCATAGTCCCCCCGAGGATTGTTTGAGTCTTGGAACGAAGCCCCGCTGATAGAGGAAAGAGCGGCAACGCCCAGGCACTTCGACCAGGTGTAGTTCGCCAGAATAGTGTAGTTATGCGCAAAGCGATGCTCGATGGAAGCGAGCATCCCGCTGTAGTTGGCACTGATACCGTCATCCACCAGAATTATCGACGAAATGTATTTGCCGGCGCTGGGGTTTGCCAGGGACAGAACGCGCCTTGCCTGGGTATTGCTGGTAGTCGAGCAAGGCTTGCCCGCACAGACGCCAGGGATGTACACGGCTGGATCGATCTCATTTCCTATCCACAGGTGAGAGGTCTTATTACCGATATAGGAAAGGGAAAAGACCCAATCGCGGCTAAATTGGTGCTGGAAGCTGGCATTCCATTGCGCAACGCTTGGAGGCTTGATGTGCGGAGGCAGAGTTATATAGATCGTGGCCAGTGGAAACGCGACGTCCTTCCTCGGAGGAGACGGCAGCGGAAAGGGATTCCCTCCTGAGACGTTGGCCCAGGGATTGCTGAACTGATAAGGACCGCTGGTGTTTGTGATCTGCGGGCCGAAGGGTGGGTTTTGCGCATTGACGCGATAGGTAATGAAGGTCGCAACCGAATCGTAGAGGAAAGCTCCGCCAATTCGAAAGGTCGTTTTACCTTCGCCATCCGGATTGTAGACAAAGCCGAGACGAGGCGAGAAATTGGTCAACTTATCATCGGTGAATGATTTATTTACACCCTGATCGCCGTAGAAGAACACTCCGGGAGGTGCATTGACAAAAACCTGGCTCGTCTGACCCGCGTCAAAGGCGGCCCGGGAAAAGATGGCGCCGCGATGAAAATAGTCCTGAACAAACAGCATGGGTTCCCAGCGCAGGCCAACATTGGCGACTAGCTTCGGCGTGATATGGATCGTATCTTGCGCATAAACTCCAATCACGGTTTGGCGGAGCGCATTTTGCTGCGGAAGGCTTTGGCTATAAGAATTCATATTGCCGGTAAGAAAGTCCAGTAATGGATCATTGCTGTACCGGCCATCGAAATTAAACGTCCCGTTGTCTTGATAGTGGTTGTTCTGGTTGTTCTGGGTACGGATGATGTCTACGCCGAAGGCAATTTGGTGCTTGCCGCGCAGGATGTCCACATCGTCAGCTTCTTGGTAGCTGGTGATGTTGAACGAGCCCAACGCTCCGGTTCCACTCCCTACATTAAAACCGCCGTTGTTGACAGAAAGTTGCAGAAAATTGGGAGTGCCTTGATAGATGTTCTGAACCCCAAGAGTAGTCGCATTGATCCCCTTCGCATTCGGGCCGCGGTCGTCGCGTCTGCGTCCCACTGTGAAATGAAACGAATTCACAATGGACGGACTTAAGCTGTAGGTATCACCAAGGACAAAGCTCTGGGCGCGCTCGGAGTTCCCCGGTGTCGCCGTGACCAGGATGTCCTGAGGATTGAAGAAAGCCGCAAGATTGTACGCATCAAGAAAATAGCGCCCGTAGAGAGAATGTTTTGCGCTGATGTTCCAATCGACGCGTCCTACATACTGTGATTCATTCGATTGAATCGGGATGCCATAGGTTACCTTGCCACAGGGGTCTGTGGTCGGAGGCAGGTACTTGGCGAGAGCGACGGACGCCGGGTCGAAGCGGCTGGGATTGATTTGCTTGTCTGCAAGTGGAAGGCCGGTCGCCGGATCATTGACAACGCGAGCGACACCACTCGCCTGGCAGCCAGCGCCATCAAGCACACTAAAGTCGCCTGCAAGTGCCGCCGCCGTCGGGACAAACGCGGTGCTGGATGAGGGATCTTGGCGGATGTTCGATTGCTGGAAACCGCCAAAGAAGAACAGTCGATCTCGAATGACCCTGCCTCCAAACGTGCCTCCAAATTGGTTTCTCTTCAGACTGTCTTGTTTTTTAGAGAAATAGTTCTTCGCGTTGACATCCCCATTGCGAATGAACTCAAAGAGATTGCCATGCCATTGGTTCGATCCGGACTTCGTCACCACATTGACAACACCTCCGGGGTGCAAGCCATTGCGCGCCGGCAGGCTGCTTGTCTCTACGCTGAACTCCGCCACCGCATCGGGGAACGGGAATGGCATATTCACGTTGGTAAAGCTGTCATTATTGTCGCCACCGTCAAGCAGGTAGTTGGTGGCATTCCCCGCACTGCCAGCGATCGATATGGACTGTGAACTGAAGAAGCTTTTGCTGCCGGTATTGGTTCCATCGCTGTGGTTCACCGACGCGCCGGAGATCGTAATTAGCTGTGTCACATCCCGACCATTGAGCGGCAGGTCCACAATGCGGCGGGCATCGATGACCTGCGAAATAGCATTTTGCTGCGTTTGCACCATGCTCGCGTTCGCTTCCACTTCGACCCTTTGATCCACTTGGCCGACCGTCAGGGTCACATTAATCTGAACGTTATCGTTCACACGCAGCAAGATGCCACTCTGCACATAGGTCTGAAACCCCGGTGCGGTGGCTTCAAAGATATAGGCGCCAATCGGTAGATTCGGAATTGTGTAGATGCCAGCGCTATTAGTTACGACATTGCGAACGGTACCGGTATCGACGGCAGTCATCTTGACTTTGGTGTCGCTCACCACAGCGTCAGACGCGTCGACGATGCGACCTGTTACCGAAGCAACGGAAACTGCCTGCGCATGCAAGGGTGCCGTCGACATACCCAGCACCAGAAAAGCCAGTAAAACTGTGTCACTGGCAACTACAAACACTCGCAACTTTGACATGACGGAACGAGACCCCCCTGAAATTTAGTCGTAATCCTTGGCCAATTCCAACCAGCTATTGCGATCACTCACGATCCTTCAGCACGTCTAAAATTTGCCCTACAAACCACATCCGTCGGAGACGGAATCGATTATTTTCTGGGCTGCAAGGCCCATCTTTTTTACTCGGATGTCACTGTAGCCCTTTGGTCTGATCTAGGCAATAAAAAAATATCAGGCTATCAGACCATTAATTATTCCGGCCTTGGAGAGCGGACGTACCAGGCGCCTATCGATCTTCGCCACAATAATCTAGGAGTTGATCCCTTGCTTTATCAACTTAAGCTTTGTGATCAGCGATTCCTTTTCTCGCCTTCGGTGCTTCAGATAACAAAACGTTGTGAGAAGCTCTGGTTGCGGATTACCCGCTCACGAAGATGGGAGTGGTAGCATTCGCAAGATGCATCACAGCGATTTCACTTCTTTGCCAGCAGCTCGCAAAGGATACTCTGTCGGTGTTCGAATTGAATGCGCGGACACGCCCGCAGGGTGCCAATCCACAAAAACAGCCTTTCGGCTGGCTATGCCGGGGTGGGAGATAAAGAAAGCGCCCGAAATCAGTTGAGCGTGGAATTGCTCTGGTATCGAGTGATTCATCCCGCGATGCGGCGGCGAAATAATCCTTGTTGTCCGAGGAAAATACGCAGCTCGCTCAGTTCAAGTAAATCAGACATGTTTCGTCCGTAGGGCTATTTGACGACTATTTGGACCGATGGCCACAGCGTCAACCTGCTGCCAACGGCACAAACCACGTTCCCAGAAACGCAGCGTCTAGAAACGCGGTTTGGCGATTTTGCGTCAATCTAAATCGAGGTCTTGACAGAACTGGGGATGCAGACAATGGATGCTAAGGTTATATCCTGAAAGCCCCATAGGAGTGGAATTGTTCCAATAGTCGTATTCCGAGACCTCCGAGGAAACGTAGTACGAT